>DATEIF010000846.1:0-7710 GCA_035279205.1 Vineibacter sp. | reverse complement strand
TCAGGGTGAGGTAGGGGCCATATGCGAATGCCCTGCTACGCGACCAGGCTCCAGGCGAGATCGGCGCGCTGCCGCGCGGCATCACGACTGCGCACGGCATCCGGCGACGCCGCGGTGCCATCGAGATGGCGCTTGTAGACGCCCTGTGCGATCGCTGCCAAACGAAACAGCGAGAACGCCAGATAGAATGTCCAGTGCTCGATGTGGCTGCGTCCGGTGCGCGCGCAGTACGCCGCCACGTACGCTGCTTCGGTGGGATGGCCGCTGGTGGCCAGATCGACACCGGCGAAGCCGTGCGGCGGCGTATCGAAATGATAGCCGATGCAATTGTAGGCCAGATCGCACAACGGATGGCCCAGCGTGCTCAGTTCCCAGTCGAGCACGGCCACGACACGCGGCTCGGTCGGATGCACGATCAGGTTTCCCAGCCGATAGTCGCCATGCACGATCGACGTCGGATCCTCGGCCGGGATATTGGCCGACAGCCACGGGATCAGCCGATCCATCGCGGCGATCTCCTCGGTCTTGGTTTCCTGGTACTGGCGGCTCCAGCGGGACAGCTGGCGCGCGACGTACTGGCCATGCTTGCCATAGTCCGACAGGCCGACGGCGGCGAAGTCGACCATGTGCAAACGCGCCAACGCGTCGTTCATCGAATCGAAGATGGCGGCGCGATCCTGAGGATCCATGCCAGGCAACGTGGAGTCAGTGAAGATCCGACCCTCGACGCCGTCCATGATGTAGAACATCTGGCCAATCACGCCGTCGTCTGTGCACAGCAGACGCGTGGTCGGTACCGGCACGCCCGTTCCCGCCAGCGCCGTGATCACGCGATACTCGCGATCGACCTGGTGCGCCGAGTGCAGCAGCTTGCCGGGCGGCTTCTTGCGCAGCACGAACTCACGGCGATCGCCGCCCGCCATCGTCGCCGACAACAGAAACGTCGGGTTGGACTGGCCGCTGTCGAACTGCCTGACCTCGAGCTCACCGCGATAACCCTCGAGGTGGCGGGCGAGATAGCGGTCGAGCGCCGCATCGTCGAAGCGATGCCGCGGCGCTACGGGAAAGGTCTTGGCATACTGTCCCATCGCTACCACCAGGGATACGGCGCCGGCAGATCCCGGCTCGGCCGGCCTGGAAACTTCGGCTTGCGCTTCTCGAGGAATGCCGCGATCCCCTCCTTCGCCTCGAGCGACGTCGCCAGCGCCCGGTTCAGCGTCGCATCGACCGCCAGCGCCGCATCGGGATGGTCGGCGGCCGAGGCTCGCCACATCAGTTGGCGCGAGAGCGCGGTGGCCACGGGCGACGTGTTGTCGGCGATCTCGCGCGCGATCTCGGTCGCGCGCGCCAGCAGTTGCTCAGGCGGCACCACTTCCGAGATCAGGCCTGCCTTCAGCGCCTCCTCGGCGTTGATCATCGCACCGGCATAGACCCAGCGCAGCGCCTGCGAGAGACCCACGATGCGCGGCAGGAACCAGGCGCTGCCGGCTTCGGGCACCAGGCCGCGGCGCGTGAAGACGAAGCCGAAGCGCGTCCCTTCACTCGCGATCCGAATGTCCATCGGCAGCGCCAACGTGATGCCGACTCCCACCGCCGGTCCGTTGATGGCGGCGATCACCGGCTTCAGGCATTCGAAGATGCGGGTGACGAAACGGTCGTCGGGGGACGGGTCGGGCGACTCGCCGTCCTTGGCGAAGAAGCCGCTGTCGGCCGTCATGTCGGCGCCAGCGCAGAAGGCACGGCCGGCGCCGGTGACGATGACGACACGAACCTCGTCATCGTCGTCGGCCCGACGGAACGCCGCGACCAGCTCACGCCCCATCTGCTGCGTATAGGCGTTGAGCTTGGCCGGGCGGTTCAACGTGACGGTCATGATGCCGTCGCGGATCTCGGTAAGAACGGTGGTCTCGGTCACGGTTTTGCCCTCCGACGGAACGCCTCAGGTCGGCTTGTAGCCGATGGCATCGATGATCTGCTTCCAGCGGCCCAGGTCAGACGCGATGCGCGGTGCAAAGCTCTCGGGTGAACCCGGTTGCGGGTCGAGCCCCAGCGTGACCAGCCGGTCGCGGACCGCAGGGTCGTTGACGGTGGCGCTCAGCTCGCGGTTCCAGGCATCGATGACGGGTTTGGGCGTCTTGGCCGGCACGAAGAACGTGTACCAGCCCTCGATCAGGATATCCTTGTAGCCGACCTCCCGCGCCGTCGGGATGTCCGGCGCCGCCTGCGGTCGCTGACCGCCCGCCGAGACGACGATACGCAGCTTGCCGGCGCGGTGATGCTCCAGGAAGTCGGTCAACCCGCCGCAGCCCGCCGCAATGTGGCCGCCGCTGAGATCGGCGACCAGCGGCGCGGCGCCGCGGTACGGCACCGGTTCGAGCTTCACGCCGGCGGCATTGCCCAGCATCACGCCAACGAAATGCGTGAACGATCCCATCGCCGTCGTGCCGAAACTCGCCCGGCCCGGATTGCGCTTGAGCCAGTCGAGATACTCCGGAAACGTGCTGACACCCAATGTCGGCGAGACGGCGAAGACGGTCTGAACGGTGCCGACAAGTCCGGTGGTGGCGAAGTCCTTCACAGGGTCGAAGGCCACGGACTCCGACGTCAGCCGTGCTACCAGCGTTGCGCTCGGCGTGAACATCACGGTCGAACCGTCCGGCGGCGCGTTCTTGAGCTGCTCGGCCGCGATCATGCCGCTGGCGCCGGTCTTGTTCTCGATAATGACATTGGCGCCGGTGCGCTGCCGCAGCTTGTCGGCGATCAGGCGGCCCATGACGTCCGAGCCGCCGCCGGCCGGAAAGCCCACGAGCATGCGCAACGTACCCGACGGCAGCGCCTGCCCCATCGACGGCCGCGCCACCGCCGTCATCGCCACGGCTGCGGCCGAGCCTGCAACAAAGTCGCGCCTGCCAAGGTGCCTGCTCATCTGTTCCTCCCACGTTGTGCTGGTCGGATTAGTTGCTTGCTGGTAAACCAGCAAGTGTCACTTTCGGGTACGAGGTATGACATGGCGGAACCGTCGTTGTCCGCTGTCGAGAGCGGATCGCAGAAGACACGCCGGCGCCGTCGCTCGCAGACCGAGCGCCGCGCTGCATCCGACCGCCGGATTCTCAATGCGGCGATGAAGCTCATCGCCCGCAATGGTGCGGCGCGCACCAGCCTGGCCGACATCGGCGTCGCCGCCGGCTACAGCCGCGGATTGCCGGCCGAGCGCTTCGGCACCAAGGTTCAGTTGCTCAAGACGCTGGTCGATTCCATGGATGCGTGGTTTGCGATTCGGGTCCAGGCGGCACTCGACGGCAAGCACGGCCTGGATGCCGTTCTGGCCCGCGCCGCGGCGCATCTGGAAGGTGCCATCAGCAGCCCCATCGCCACGATGGCGCTGCACAGCCTCTATGTGGAGGCATTGAACGTCGTCCCGGAACTGCGGCCGCACATGGCCGCCCTCAGCGAGAGCTATCGGCAAGCCTTCATCGGGCACCTGCGCGAAGGCCAGCGGCTGGGCCAGATCAAACGCGGCATCAACTGCAACCACCAGGCCAGCATCATCATCGGCGCCCTGCGCGGCCTGACGCACCAGGCGTTCATCAACAGCGACAGCACGAACCTGCGCGCCGCGGGACCGTCACTGCTGAAGACGCTGCGGGACAGCCTGCGGGCATGAGGCTCCCAGAGCGCCAACTTTGGCAATAATCCAGCCACCACCCTCATCCTGAGGAGCCGGCGTAGCCGGCGTCTCGAAGGATGGGCTGCGGCCACGCTGGTCTGTCCCAGCTGTTGTCGCACGGTCCTGTGGTAGCCCACCCTTCGAGACGCTCGCTGCGCTCGCTCCTCAGGGTGAGGTTGGTGCCATATGCGATTGCCCTGCTCCTCAGGGTGAGGTTCGTGCGTAAGTTACCCACTATGCCGTAAGGCTCCGTCATCGCGGCGGGGTGCGCAGCAACGCCCTGAAGCCCTCGTCGGCCAGCAAGCCGTGGACAGCACGCGCGAAGGCGGCGCGCAGCAGCTCACGCGCCGCCGCGTCGGTAACGTCGTCGAGCTTGCCGTAGCCCGCCTGCGTCGTGGTGTAGACGATGCTTTTGCGGGCCGACGCATAGACCTGCCAGCGCACCGTCATGCTGGCTTCGCCCTTGCCGCCATAGATGTCGCCGAGGTCGGCGGCCGGCAGGCAGATGTTCATGCGCACGTTCGTCATCGTCGCGGCGATCGCAAACTCGGCACGGCTGTCCCGGGCGTCCGCGGCAACGGCATCCAGCGCCTGGTAGCCGACACGCCGCAGTTCATCCTGGAACACGTTGGCATAGTCCTGATCGGTCACCGCGAACAGCGTAGTCCGGGCGGCGCTCTGGCTGCCGATCTGACAGTCCGGACCGCGCAGGACCGTCACGCGCGGCGTGGCCGCGGATCTGCCCGCCGCCGGCAATTGATACGCGAGCGTACGCGCCTGCGCCGCCGGCTCCGCCTGGATCAGACGCACCTCGCCCACGCGCTCGATCTCGTTGAGGCGCACGATTTCCTGCGGCTGCGTGCAGCCGCCCATCAGGACAGCCAGCATTGTGAGAGTCGCGAGTTCATATCGCATCGGCACCTCCCCGGTCGGGCCTTGCGTCGCACGTGGTGATGATCGTCCGCAGCCGGTCCAGCCCGTCGGTCAATGCCGCAGGACCAGGCTGCAGGATGATCGGTGACTTGATCTCGTGGAGCGCCTGGCGCTGCACCGCGGGCACGCCATCGAACCCCGGGCGCGCCACGACACGGGCCGGCACGAACTTCTTGCCGCACCATGAGCCCACGATGATGTCGGGCGTGGCCGCGATCACATCATCCGTGCTGACGATCCGACCGGTGGCCGCCGGCGCCCGCGCGCGGTCGGCGAACACATCGGTGCCGCCGGCGATGTCGATCAGCTCCGACACCCAGCGGATGCCGCAGATCATCGGCTCGTCCCATTCCTCGAAATAGACGCGCGGCCGGTGTCGGGCGCGACTTGCCGCTTCACGGACACCATCGAGGCGCCGCGCCAGCGAATCGACCAAAGCCGATGCGCGATCGACGCAGCCCGCCAGCGCGCCCAAGGTGCGGATCATCGCCAGAATGCCGGCGACGTCGCGCTGGTTGAAGGCGTGCACGGCAACACCGGCCTTCACCAGGTCACGCACGATGTCGGCCTGCAGATCCGAGAAGGTCAGCACCAGGTCGGGTCGCAGCGCCATGATCTTGGGCACGTCGGCCGAGATGAAGGCCGACACCCGCGGCTTGTCGCGGCGCACTTCCGGCGGGCGCACCGCATAACCCGATACCCCGACGATGCGCCGCTCTTCGCCCAGAAGATACAGCGTCTCGACGGTCTCCTCGGTGAGGCAGATGATGCGCTCGGGTGGGTAGGACATGGGCCGCCTGCCGTCAGGCGCCGCCACCGGCGGCCGCCGGCTGCATCGACGACTGCGCCTGTGCCGCCGCCCCGCCCGCCACGGCCGGATCGACCTGACCGCTGCCCAGGGCCTGGACGTTGATCATGGTCTGCGCGAACTCGATGCCTTGCGCGGAGAACGCCTGGAACATGCGCTTGACCGCTTGGCGCTGGATATAGGTCGGCTTGATCGGCCGGCACGTGAACTTGAAACGCAGCACCAGCGCGTTGTCGGCGATATCGGCGATCCCCTGCATCTTCAGCGGCTGCAGCATGTCGCGCTTGAACTCGGGCTCGGCCATCATCTCGATGCCGATCTTCTTGACCGCCTTGCGTACCTTCTCGATATCGGTATTGCGCGCAAAGCGCAGGTTGAACTTCACCGTCGTCCAGTCGCGGCTGAAGTTGGTGATCTGGCCGAGCTGACCGAACGGAATGGTGTGCACCTGCCCGTTCTGATGGCGCAACCGGATCGAGCGCAAGGTGAAGCCTTCCACGGTGCCCTTGGCTTTGCCGGCATCGAGATACTCGCCGACACGGAAAGCGTCGTCGGCCAGGTAGAAGATCCCCGACACGATATCGCGCACCAGCGTCTGGCTGCCGAACGAGATCGCAAGGCCGACCACCGAGGCACCGGCGATCAGCGGCGCGATGTTGACCCCCAGCTCCGACAGCACGACCAGAACCGTGAGCACGACGATGATGACGGCCATGGCGACCCGCATCACCGGCAGCAACGTGCGCAGGCGCGAGACGTTGCTGGGCGCCATGGTCTCGGTGTCCTCGGGATCGCCACCCGGTACCACGAGCGGGTTGCGCACGGCGTAGCGGTTGGCGAGGAACTTCACGATCTCCCAGGCGACATAGGCCAGGAACAGGGTCGCGCCGGCCGTGATGCCGGACCGGGCCGCTTTCCACATGTCTTCCGGACGAACCAACCCCAGCACTTCCACCACCCATGTCTCGGCCACCACCACAAACGCGATGATGCGGACGAGAACGCGCAGGCATCGGGCGGCGACATCAATGAAACGCGGCTCCACTGTGCCGGTTTCGTCGGTGGCGGCCGGTGTCGCCAGACGCCGCGTCACATAGTCGAACAGCGTTTCCAGCAGCACCAGGGCAATGACGATCCCCAGGGTGCGCACGACGGCTTGCGATACCTCGAAGCGCGCGAAGATCACTTCGTAGAGATGCGCCGCCGCGATGGCGAGAAACAGTGCGACCGCGAAGATGAACCATTGCCGCGCCAGCGCCGCGCGGATGTGATCGCCGGCATGGTGCGTATGCTCGACCATGGCCACGAACCAGCGGGCCACGGCAGCGCGCGCATACCACGCCGCCCCGACATGGACGGCGGTGAGGACGATGTTGTGGACGACGGATACTGCCGACATGGCGTCGGGCGGCGTACCGGACCCCAAGAGGAACAAGCCCGAGGATTTGGCGGCCGCCGACATCAGCGTCACGAACGACAATGCATAGTAGATGTGGCGGGCGTCGGCGTCGTTCACCGGTACGATGCGCGCCACGGGCAGGCTGGGACGGAACCACAGACGGAAGATCAGGACGTAGGACCGCCAGGCCACAAGGCCATAGAGGACGAGCGTAGCCAGCCGCGCCTGCGTGTCCTCGCCGCCGAACCACCAGCCTCCCACCGCGCGCGCCACCACGGCCAGCACCAGGATCGGCAGCGTATCGACAGCGGCCAATCCCAGCAGGCGCCACGGCCCCGGCGCTTTGTCATGGCCATGCAAAATACCGCGGTGCGCACGAACCAGCGCCCACCGTGTGGCCAGTTCGGCGGCCAGGGCCAGGATCACCACGATGGCCAGCAGCAGGAAAAAGCCGGCCGGTCCGGTTCCCCCGGCGGCGCGACGGTCGAGCTGGCCGATCAGGCTGCCGGTATGGCGGAACAGGTCCGGAAAGGCGCCGAGCACGACCTGGACCCGGTCGGCCAGCACCCGTGATTCGGTGCGGAACTTGTCATCGTCATTTGGCTTGGTGGGCGCCGTGGCGTCGGCCGGTCCGGGCTTGCGGGGAAGGGTACCCTGTTCGGTGAGTTTCTTGACGACGGCGCCGCTGATGGCCTCGACCAGGGCGTCGAACTGCTGCTGTGTCATCCCGGGCGGCGGCGTGGGCGGGTTGGTTTGCGCCATGCCGCTTGTCGCCAGGCCGGCCAGCAGCCCCAGCGCCAGCAACAGCGATCTCATCACCTCACCCCAACGCATCCAGTTCCCCAGGCCAAGTGACCGACGCCCCAGAGTAGCACCGAATCCGCCAGGCACGGTCACCTTCCG
>DATEIF010000845.1:0-5781 GCA_035279205.1 Vineibacter sp. | reverse complement strand
CTCCTTGTCGAGCTCGGCCATGCGCACCGCGTTCTGGCGCTCGAAGGGGTGGCCGGGCTGCACCCCGATCACGAACCGCTCCTCGTAAAGCTTGCGCGCGTGGAAGCGCTCGTCGATCGCCTCCGGCAGGCCGTAGATCGCCACATCGTGGTCGCCGCGGGCGAGACGCTCCTGCAGCGCCTGGGCGTTGCCGTCCTCGATCATGAGCCGCACCCGGGGATGGCGGTCGCGGAACGATTGCAGGAACGGGATCAGGCGCCCCGGGCCGATGGTGCACATGACGCCCAGTCGCAGCTCGACGTCGTCCATCCGGGCGAAGCTCTTGGCCCGCTCCTTGGCGGCCTCGGTCTCGAGCAGCACCTGCGACAGATGCGGGCGCATCATCTCGCCCAGTCCGGTCAGGTGGGTGTTGTTGCGCTCGCGGCGGAACAGCGGGCCGCCCAGCTCGTCTTCCAGCGCCTTGACGGCACGGGTGAGCGACGGCTGCGATACGTTGCACTTCTCGGCGGCCCGCGTGAAATTCAGCGTCTCGCAGACCGCCAGAAAATATCGCACCTGGTGCATTTCCATGTGATCGGCTCCCCCAAGCGCTCATTGCACCGAATGTATCCTCATCGACCATACGCGGCGGCTATTGAATACCGACCTTATCGGCATTTTCCCCACCGCAACGCCGTCGGCATAGTCGCGATATTGGTGGACGGCCGTCCGTCCGCAGCAGCGGCGCGAGCCGAAGGCGTTTCATGAAGCTCAGGCAGACTCTGGAGGCGCTGCGGGACCGGCATCTGGCGGACATCGGTGCGGCCGCGCGCCGTGCGTTCGAGGACGAGCTCGATCGTTTGCGCATGATGCGTGTTGCCGAGGATGGCCTGGGCATCGGTGACTACCTGCCGGATTTTGCGCTCGAGGGCGCCGACGGTCGGTGGTGGCATTCCGGCGACCTGCTCGATCGCGGCCCCCTGGTGCTGGCCTTTTTCCGCGGCGGCTGGTGTCCGTATTGCGATGTCACCATGGCGGCGCTTGATCGCGCCGTGCCGGCCCTCCAGGCTTTGGGTGCGACCGTCGTCGGCATCATGCCCGAGACGATGGACCATATCCGTCAAGCCGCGGACAGGCGCGGGTTGTCATTTGGCCTGCTCAGCGATCCCTGCAACGACTATGCCCGCCTGTGCGGTCTGGCGTACGACCTGTCGCCCGATCACATCCGGATCCATGTCGAGCGGCGTCGTGATCTGCCCAAGCTGCATGGCGACACCCTGTGGCGATTGCCGATCCCGGCGGTTTTCGTCGTTGAGCCGTCCGGACGCGTGGTCTTTGCGTTCTCTGATGCCGACCCGTCGCGCTGGCCGGATCCGGAAGAACTGGTCGCCAGCCTCGATGCCCTCGGTCATGCCGTGTGATCGTTCAGCACGTCACGCTGCCGTGCTCAGGCGCAAGGATGCCAGCACCCGCATGCCTTCCTCGGTAAGCCGGACGTCGTTGCGCCGCCGCTCGAAAAGTGGCGCCGTCGCCTGTTGCTGCAGACGGTGCAGGGCGCGCGTCAAGGCGGGTTGTGACAGGCCGCAACGACGCGCCGCGCGGGTGAAGTTTCGGGTTTCGGCCAGCGCGGCGAAACACGCGATGCTCGTCGGATCCATGGGGCCTCCCCTCTTACGTCGTAGCGCCATGGCTCGTGTCGTGCACGACACGTCCGCTCACACCGCCGTGCGTGCCGCGTGAACGCGTCTGCGGTGTGGACGGGCGTACGGCGGACGCCGCGTGATCCATGGCTGAAATCGCATGAAATTTGTCATGGTCGCGGGCGGCGAGCCCTGATACAGCGCGGCCTCTGTAGCCGCTGTGACGTCAATCAATTCAGGTAGTGACACGTGATGCCGGGCGATCACGCCGATCAGCGACGTGCCGAATACGTGCAGCTGCGTCGGATGCGGCTTGTGTCCCTGGTGGAAGGGACGACACTTGTGGTGCTGATGGGTATCGCGGTGCCGCTGAAGCACCTGATGGGCTATCCGACGGCCACGGCGGTCATGGGACCGATCCATGGCGTGGCGTTCCTGATCTATGTCTGGATGGTCATCAACACGGTGTCGGGTGGCGATTGGAGCCGCGGCGAGATCGTCCGCCTCATCGTCGCGGCCTTCGTTCCCTTCGGCGCGTTCCTGAACGCCCGCTTCCTGAAGCGGCGCGAAGACGCACTCGCGGTGCCGGCTGGTCAGGTGGGCGGAATGCGGTCGTGACCTACCTCTGGATCAAGGCGTTCCATCTCGCCGCGGTCATGACGTGGATCGGCGGCATGCTGGTGGTGTCGGTCTTTTTGGCAGCGCTGGCATTGCCCGGGCCGCGCGGCGATCGCGAGATGCGCCTGATCAAGGTGGTGCGGACGTGGGATGCCGCCGTCACCACCCCCGCGATGTTGATCGTGTGGGTTCTAGGTCTGGTGATGGCACTTCAGGCGGGATGGTTTTCGGCACCGTGGCTGTGGGTCAAGCTGGTCATCGTCGTGACCCTGTCGGCCGTGCACGGGATCGAGTCGGGGACGCTGCGACGCCTGGCCGACGATCCGTCGCGACCGCCGCCGGCCTTCCTGCGTCTCGCCGCGCCCGGCGTTGTTGCGGCAGTCGTTGCGATCGCCATCCTCGCCATCACCAAGCCGTTGTGATTGCTCGCCGATCGGCTGCCATCAACCTGCCCAACTAGCGCCCCATCGTCGCTGCTCGGTGCAGTGCGACGAAAGGACATGCTCAGATGGTGGAAACGAAGAAGGTGCGTTACTTCGCGGCGGCCGCGGTCCTGGCAATGAGTGTGACGGGGTGCATGACGGGGTCGTCGAGCGGCGGTGATGGCGGTGGCCGCTATGTCGAGGCGTTCGATCCCACCGGCAGCGCCTTGGCTGCCGCATTCCGGCGGCCGACGCGGGAGGCCGATGCCGAGGCGGCGCTTGCCGAGCACGTGCGGACCCCGGCCTTCCTTCAGCAATATCCGGCGACGCGGCAGAAGGCCAACTGCCCCGACAGCGGCTCCTGCACGCATCGCCTGACGCTGGTCCAGGTCGACGGGCGCGGCAAGCCGCTCGGGGAAACGCCGACCTGCGCCGAGATCAGCGCCCAGCTCGATCGCGATGCGCGCGGTCAGGTGGCGGTGCGCGGCATTTCGTGGGTGCGTCGCGCGGCGCCCTGCGCGGCCTGACAGGCCCTCGCGCCCGGTATTCCGCCGGGGGCCGAGCGAAGCGAGAGGTCAAAAGCTATCCACAGCCCTCTCGCTTGGCTCGGCGTGAGCCGGCCCGCCCCGGTGCGGGGCTTTGTGCAAAGCATTGAATTTCATGTTAAAAAAACGCTCTATCCTCTTCTTGTTATTGATATAATTGTCGTTTAAGATCACCCCATAGTTCGTTGCTAAGGGGTGCTGGGGTCATGATTTCACCGCGGCGTTGCCAGACGCCAAGGGGGGCGCAACTCTTGCCCGGTTCCCAGGACAGGAAAGCCGGAGCGCAATGATCAACCCCCGCCTTGAAAGCGACCTTAACGACTATCCGTTCGCGCGGCTCAACACGCTGATCGCCGATCTGCCGGCGCCGGCGCAGCCCATCATCATGTCGGTCGGCGAGCCACAGGGTCCGGTTCCGGCGTTCGCGCGTGACATCGTGAGCCGCGACCTCGCGACCACGAACCGCTACCCGCCCAACCAGGGCACACCCGACCTGTGCGCGGCCATCGTCAGCTGGTTGCAGCGCCGTTACCGCATTGCCGACGGCGTGCTCGACCCGGCGCGTCATGTCTTGCCGCTGGCCGGCAGCAAGGAAGGCGTCTACGCCATCGGCACCGTCGCCGTGCCGCCGTCCAAGGGCGGCGGGCAGCCGGTGGTGATGATCCCCAATCCCTTCTACCAGGTCTATCTCGGCGCCACGGTACTGACGGGTGGCGCGCCGCTGTTTCTCAATGCCGATGCCGGCAGCGGCTTCCTGCCCAATTTCGACGCGGTGCCGGCCGAGACCTGGAAACGCACGGCGCTGGTCTATCTGTGCTCGCCGGGCAATCCGCAGGGCGCGATGGCGACGCTGCCGTATCTGCAGAAGCTGATCGACCAGTGCCGGCGCCATGACGCGATCCTGGCGATCGACGAGTGCTACGCCGAGATCTACAACGACGGCGCGCCGGCCGGCGGGTTGCAGGCGGCGCTGGCGATGGACGAGACCGGCGGACGCAATCCGTTCGCCAACGTCGTGGTGTTCCATTCGCTGTCCAAGCGGTCCAATGCCGCCGGCCTGCGCAGCGGCTTCGTCGCCGGCGATCCCAAGATCGTCGCCATGATGCTGCGCTGGAAGACATACGGCGGCGTGCAGATTCCGATTCCCATCCAGAACGCATCGGCGGCCCTGTGGCGCGACGAGGCGCATGTCGAGACGATTCGCAACGGCTATCGCGCCAAGTTCCAGCTCGCCAAGTCGATCCTGCACAACAAGGGCGGCTACTTCACGCCCGACGGCGGCTTCTTCCTGTGGCTGGACGTCGGTGACGGCGAAGCCGTCACGCGCAAGCTGTGGGCCGATGGCGGCATCAAGGTTCTGCCGGGTGGTTATGTCGCGCGTGAGGTCGATGGGATGAATCCCGGCAAGCGCTACATCCGCGTGGCGATGGTGCAGGATCTGGAAACCACGCGTACGGCGCTGACACGCATCGCGGAGTTGTTGTAGCCATGGCGTTGGCGAGCTTGAGGCATTCGGCCACCGCCGCCGGCAGGTTCCTGCCCAGCGGCGCGGCCCTGTTTTTCCGGCGCCGGGCGATGGAGATCGTCGGGTTGGCGATGGTGGCGATCGGCGTCGCGGCGCTGATCGCGCTGATCACCTACCACTCGACGGATCCGTCGCTCAATCGCGCCACCGGCTTTGCGCCGCGCAATCTCTTCGGCGTTGCCGGCGCCACGTTCGCCGATGTGATGATGCAGAGCCTGGGCCTGGGCTCGCTGCTGGTGCCGGTGGCCATGACGGCCTGGGGGCTGATGCTGATGCGCCGGCATGCACTGCCGTTCTTCGGCTTGCGGCTGGCCCTGCTGCTGCTGGCGACGTTGCTGGCCGCCAGCGCCGCGGCGGCGCTGGATGCCATCGGACATTGGACTCCACACGCGGGGCCGGGCGGCGTGACGGGCGCGGCGGTATCGGCCCGGTTCAAGGAACTCACACTCACCTACTCGGACGGCTGGTTGCTGGACTTCCTGCCGCCGATCACGGCGATCCTGGCGCTCGTGCTGATGGTGCCGGTGATCGGCATGAAGCGTGGTCATCTGCCGATCGCGCTGCGGATCGGATTGATGCCGTTCTCGCTGGTCAAGATGCTGCTGCGTGCCGGCGTCGCGGTATGGCGCGGCCGCCCCGAGCGCGAGATGCCGGTCGAGGGCGAAGCACCGCAGCCCACCATCGGCTATGCCGACGTCCCCGGCGAGATCGATGCATCGCAGTACGACCCGGCGCGGTTCACCGGAATTCCGGAGCATGGCCAGCCGCTGCCGGCGCGCGATTCGCTGCTGGTCGACGCGCCGCTGTCGCCGATTGCCGATCTCAAGCCGGTTGAACCGATCCCCGATGCGCCGCCGTCACTGGACATCCCGCCGATGGCGCCGCGCCCCGCCGCGAAACGGAGCGCCATGTCGCCGCTGACGGGGTTCCTGACCCGTCTGATACGCCGTCCGACCGATGCCAACCGCGTCGAGCCGGTCTTCGGTGCGGCCCCAGTGGCCACGCCGCATGTCGAGCACCCGGCTCCGGCCGAACCCGACGCCACGGAAGCG
>DATEIF010000844.1:0-15868 GCA_035279205.1 Vineibacter sp. | reverse complement strand
AGTCGACTCCCAGCCGATCGAGGTCTGGTCGACCTCCGTCGTACCGGCCGGTGTGCGGGCCTCGAAACGCAGCCGCTGCTCGAATCGCAAGCCGCCATCGCACTCGCCCTGAAGGCGGAACGCATAGGTGCCGCGCACCTCGGGCGGCGAAGCGCCAGCCGGCGCGCGGCCGGTAACCACCTCGTAGACCGCCAGGTGCGGCGTCAGTTCCTGTGCCTGGGCCGGAACCGCGGCGGCAACGGCCGCCAGCCACACGGCGGCGACAGCGATATAGGGGCGAGTGCGAGCTAGCATCTGGGCCTCGGCAAAGCCTCGATGCGCTGCAATTTCGCGTCGAGGGCGAAGTCGCCATAGTCCAGTACCATCGAGCGGGCAATACCGTTTGCCAGCAGGTCCATGGAGACCTCGTACTCGGGCTGGCCAGCCTGATCGTCGGCCGGAAAGAACGCCAGCCGCACTGTCCATGACGGCTGATTGCGTAGCAGGACGACGTCACCCTTGGGCGCCGGCCCTCCTGCGGGACGCGGCGCCTTGCCGATGACGGCGTTGACCTTGAAGGCGCCATCGAGCCGGGCGCCATCGAAGACATTGTAGGCGACAACCTTCTCACCAACCTTGGCATGCTCGATCAGGCGCGACAGATGCGCCATCGGAAACGTGGTGCCGACTGGAAGGTCAAAACTGCGCGGCTCGGGCAGCGTGAAGTTCGCCCGGCCGGCACCTCCCTGGGCGACCTCGGCCTGGCCGCGAAGCTCCTCCTCCACCTCGCCGTTCTGCGTGTTGCGGACGCTGAACTGCATGCTGGAGCCGTCCTTGGCCTCGAAACTGGTGAAGGCCGAATCGGTGACGAATTCCTCTGTATCGGGACGCAGGAAGGTCAGACGGATACGCTGCTTGGTCTCCCAGGCGTCGCAGGCATCGACCGACTCCATCACCATCAGGCCGCGGACATCGATCACCCCAACAGCGCGTCGGCTGGGATTAAGACGCATCTCGTAGGTGGCCCGGTGTGGCACCAGGTCGGCCGCCGCTGCTGCATCCGCGAACGCGACTAACAACACCCCCGCGGCGGCCAGATCGCGAAGGGGACGACAAATTGTAGGGAAAATCGACAATCCTTACGCCGCATGTTGAGGTGGGCGCCTTCCTTGCTAAGGTAGACGTTGGCGACCAAAAGTCGAGTCGTAACGCATCGCAAAACCCACAGGAGCGTCATGTCCGACCGTAAACCGCGCGTGCTCGCGACGCGCTTGTTTCCGCCCGCCGTCGAGGCTCGCCTGCAGGCTCATTTCGATGCCGTGCTCAATCCCAAAGACGCAATCTATGATGCCGATCACCTCGTCCAGGCGACCGGCGGCTGCGCGGGCCTGATGTGCGCTGCCGGTGATCCCGTCAACGCTGCCGCCATCGCCCGGTTCCCTGACACACTGCGCATCATCGCGACCTTCTCCGTCGGCTATGAGCACATCGACGTCGCTGCTGCCGCCAAGCGCGGCATCATCGTCACCAACACGCCCGACGTGCTGACCGACGCCACGGCCGACATCACCCTGCTCTGCCTTCTGGGGGCCGCACGCCGCGCCCAGGAGGGCATCGACATGCTGCGCGGCAAGCAGTGGGACGGCTGGGCACCCACCCAGCTCATGGGCACGCATGTCACCGGCAAGCGCCTGGGCATCCTGGGCATGGGTCGCATCGGCCAGGCCGTTGCCGACCGGGCCCGCGCCTTCCGGATGACGATCCACTACAGCAACCGCCACCGTCTGCCGCCCGACCTGGAACAGGGCGCCACGTTTCACGCCGATCCCGAAGCGATGCTGCCCCACTGCGACTTCCTGTCGCTCAACTGCCCGCTCACGGCCGACACCCGCCATTGGCTGAACGCGGCCCGCATTGCGCGCCTGCCCGACGGCGCCATCGTGGTGAATACGGCGCGTGGTCCTGTGGTCGACGACGCAGCCCTGATCGCCGCCGTGCGCAGCGGCAAGCTGGCTTCGGTGGGGCTCGACGTGTTCGAGGGCGAGCCCAAGCTGCACCCGGATTACCACACCCTGCCCGCCGCCTTCCTGCTGCCGCACATGGGCTCGGCGACAACCGAAACGCGTAACGCCATGGGCTTCCGAGCGCTCGACAATCTGGAAGCCCTGCTGCTGCGCAACGAGACCCCGCCGCATGTCGTGAAAGCCGCCTAGTGCCGGCTGTCAGTCGAGGATGAGTCGCAGCGAGGGATCGCCCGCTGCGCTCGGGATGAACGGCGTGTCAGCGATCAGCTGGAGACGCGCGGCACAACATCAAAAATTACACACAACGACATGATATTTAACGAAATTCATCTGATATTTAATATCTAACATGAAACCGAGAGCGCGGTGCTTCCCGCGCTCTCGGAAGGTATCATTCGGCCGCGATCCGGGGCGCGCGCGGTGCAACTTGCGGCTCGCTGGTGCGCCAGCTTTGCGCGTAGGACCCGACCTCGACCGCCTGTGCCTCATCACCGGCTTCGAGCGCATCGCGGGCGTCGAGCATCACGGCGTATTCGTTCGTCGCCGCGGCCGGCATCTCGTACATCCGCTGCAATGCCTTCGGATGCGGGCCGTGCGTAAAGCCGCAGGGATGCCAGGTCACCATGCCGGGGCCGATGTTGTCGCGCGAGAAGAATTCGCCCGCGTGGTAAAAGACCACCTCGTCGTAGTCGTCGTTGTTGTGGAAGAACGGCACCTTGAGCGCCGACGGATCGGTCTCGAACGGCCGCGGCACGAACGTGCAGATCACGAACCGGTTGCCCACCCACGTGGTGTGAGCCGACGGCGGCAGGTGATAGCGCGACGACATCAACGGCCTGATGTCCCGCACGTTGAGCCGCACGGGCGCCAGATCGCCGTGCCAGCCCACCGCATCCAGCGGGTTGAAGGGATACGTGACGGTGGAGATCTGGTTACGACGCTTGATGAGAACGCGCCACGGACGCTCATCCTGCTGCTGCCGGAAGGCGTCATCGATCCGCGGATGGTCCAGGACCGCCTCGTCGTAGAGCGCATGGCGCCCGACCAGGCCGCGATCCGGGGTCTTGATGGAGCCGTTTGTGCATTCGAACATCAGCAGTGTGATGGGCTCGGCGACCTCTAGGCGCCACATGGTCGAGCGCGGCAGCAGCACGTAGTCGCCCGTCCCGATCTCGAGATGTCCGTAATCGCAATAGAGCGCGCCGCGTCCCTGATGAACGAAGAGCAGCTCATCACCGTCACCATTGCGGACCAGGTGGTCCATGCAGCCATCGAGCCGCCAGTACCGCATCCTGACGTTGGGATTGTGCAGCACGGTCGGCGCCTGCCAGACCGTGTCGCCGAACGCCGCTGTCTTCGACAGATCGAACGCCCGCGGCCGCAGCGGACCCTCCCACGACAGCCACGCGGTCGGCGGATGGCGGTGGTACATCTGGGTGGCGGGTCCGAAGAACCCTTCCTTGCCCAGCTCACGCTCGAAAGTGCCGTCCGGCAAGTCTGCGTGCGCCTGGCGGGAAGCCTTGCCCTCGACGCGGGGAAAGCTGACGTAGTGGGCCTTGGCCATTGTCTATTCCTTTGAGCGGGAGTTGCCGCGCTCGGTGAGCGGCACGACGCGCTGTTCGATGCTGCCGAAAACGGACTGCCCGTCATCGGCCCGGACCTCGATGCGGACGAAGTCGCCATGGCGCAGGAACGGCGTGATGGGCGCGCCGGTGTCGAGCGTTTCCAGAACGCGCTTTTCGGCAAGACAGCACACGCCCTTGGCACGATCGCGGTTCGACACCGTGCCGGCGCCGACGATCGTGCCGGCCGACAAGGCGCGGGTCTTCGCGGCGTGCACGATCAGCGCCGGGAAATCGAATGTCATGTCGATGCCGGCATGGGGTGCGCCGATCCGCGCGCCGTTCAGGTCCACGCACAGCGGCAGGCCGACCTTGGTGCCGTCCCAGGCCGATCCCAGTTCGTCCGGCGTGATCGCGACCGGCGCGAATGCGGTGGACGGCTTGCCATGGAGGAAGCCGAAGCCCTTGGCGAGCTCATCGGGTATCAGCCCGCGCAGAGACACATCGTTGAGCAGCACGATCAAGCGAATGGCCGCGGCTGCTTGCGCGCGCGATGCCGCGAGCGGCACGTCATCGACGATGACGGCCAGCTCGGCTTCGAAGTCGGCCCCCCACCCCGCCTCGTTGGCGACCGGGATCGGATCCCGCGGGCCCAGGAACGTGTCGGAGCCACCCTGGTACATGATCGGCTCGGTCCACAGGCTCGCCGGCATGGGCGCACCCCGCGCCTTGCGGACCAGTTCGATGTGATTGACGTAGGCCGAGCCGTCGACCCACTGATAGGCCCTGGGCAGCGGCGCAGCCGCACGGCCGGGATCGAAGGCGAACGCGCCGCCGAGGGTTCCCGCATTCAGTTGGTCAGAAACACGGGCGAGCGCCGGCGCCCGGTTCGCCCAGTCGTCCAACGCGGCCTGAAGCGTGGGCGCGATGTCGGGCACCTCGATGGCCAGCGCCAGCGTGCGGTTGACCACAGCCAGGGCACCGTCGCGCCCGCCTTTGCGCAGGGTTGCGAGCTTCATTGCGCCACCACCACGCCGCGCTCGATCTGGTCGCGCTCGATCGCCTCGAAGAGCGCCTTGGCGTTGCCCTCGCCGAATCCTTCATTGCCGCGCCGCTCGATGAACTCGAAAAAGATCGGCCCCAGCAGATTCTTGGAAAAGATCTGCAGCAGCAGGCCCCATGCTCCGGTCGACGGATCGCGCTCGCCATCGACCAGAATGCCGTTGCGCTTGAGCCGCGCGAGGTCCTGGCCGTGGCCGGGCAACCGCGCATCGACCCCGGCATAGTAGCTGTCGGGGATCGCCTGCATGGCAATGCCGGAGCCGGCGATCGCCTCGATGCTGGCGTTGAGATTGCCGCTCAGCAGCGCGATGTGCTGGACGCCTTCGCCTTTGTAGACGTCGATGTATTCCTGGATCTGCGATTGCGGGTCCGTGGGTTCGTTGACCGGAATGCAGATCTTGTTGCAGGGGCTTTTCATCGCCCGCGTGCGGAAGCCCGTCTTCGTCCCCTTGGCATCGAGGTAGAAGACCTCGCGGAAATTGAAGATGCGCCGGTAGAAATCGGCCCATCGCTCGACATGCCCGCCCAGCACGTTATGCGTGAGATGGTCGACGGCCTGGAAGCCGGCCCCGCGGACCGCCTCCAGGCGCTCGCCGCGCAGCGGCCGGAACGCCTGATGCTTGATGGCATGCTCGGCCGCGGCATCGACCAGGTACAGCAGGCTGCCGCCGATCCCGACCAGTGCGCGGCCATCGACCGCCCGCGGGCCTACGCCATCGTCATAGGGGACCGCACCCAGGGCGCAGGCGCGGTCGAACGCGGCGGCCGCATCGCGAACGCGAAACGCGATGGCGGAAATGCAGGGACCGTGGACGGCGGAAAATCGCGCGCCGTGCGTGCCGGGATCGCTGTTCAGGAACAGATCGATATCGCCCTGACGCCAGAACCCGATCGCGCGCGTCGCGTGACGGCCGATTTCCTGGAAGCCCAGCTTGCGAAACAGGTCGGCGATCGGAGCCGGATCGGCGGCACTGAATTCGATGAAGGCCATACCGTCGGTACCGGCGGGATTGTCGTAGGCCGTGCCTGGCCCGGGCTTCTCGACAGGGGCACCCATGTCAGGACTCCATGATCAACTGAGCGATTTCATCCAGGACGGATGGCGGAATGACCTTGCCGGGATTCATGATCCCGCGCGGGTCCAGAGCGCTCTTCACCCGGCCCATCACGGCAAGCGCCGGGCCGTGTTCCCACGGCATGTATTTCAGCTTGCCGCGGCCGATGCCGTGCTCGCCCGTGCAGGTGCCGCCCAGGGCCAGCGCCCGTTCGATCAGTCGCGCGTTGGCGGCCTCGGCTTGCGCCCGCTCGCCCGCGTCATCCATGCGCACCAGCAACAGGGCATGGAAATTGCCGTCGCCGACGTGACCGCAGATCGGCGCCATGATGCCGGCCTGATCGAGGTCCGTCCGCGTCTCCTCGATGCAGCGCGCCAGCTGTGAGATCGGCACGCACACGTCGGTCGGCCAGCCCTGAACACCGGGGCGCAGCGCCAGCGCCGCGAAATAGGCGTCGTGGCGGGCCTGCCACAGCTGGCTGCGATCCTCCGCCCGCTCGGCCCAAGCAAAGCCAGCGCCGCCATTGTCGTCGCAGATCGCGCGCGCCGCTTCGGCCTGCTCGGCGACATACGATGTCGAGCCGTGGAACTCGAAGAACAGGCACGGCTGCTCCGGATAGGACAGACGCGAATAGGCGTTGCATGCGCGCATCTGCAGGGCGTCCATCAGTTCCATGCGTGCAACGGGAATGGCGCACTGCATGATCGCGATCGACGCGCGCACGGCCTGCGACACGGATGCGAACGAGCACACGGCGGCACCGATCGACTCGGGAATGCCGTGGACCCTCAGCGTCACCTCGGTCACCACGCCCAGCGTGCCCTCGGAGCCCACGAACAGCCGGGTCAGGTCATAGCCCGCGGCGGATTTGCGGGCCCGATTGCCGGTGCGGATCACCGTGCCATCCGCCAGCACGACCTGCAGCGCCAACACGTTGTCGCGCATGGTGCCGTAGCGAACGGCATTGGTGCCCGACGCCCGCGTCGCCACCATGCCGCCGATCGAGGCGTCGGCGCCGGGGTCGATGGGAAAGAACAGCCCGGTGTCGCGCAGTGTCTCGTTGAGGCGCTTGCGGGTGACGCCGGGCTCGACGACGACATCGAGATCATCGGCATGGACGGACAGGATGCGATCCATGCCGGACAGGTCCAGGCAGATCCCGCCGTTGACCGCGGCCACGTGATCTTCCGCCGAGGTGCCGGCGCCGAACGGAATGACCGGCACATGGAGGCGCCGGCACACCTGCAGGACGCGCGACACCTCCTCCACGCCGTGGAGGAACGCGACCGCATCCGGCGGGACGCCGCCCCTGTGGGAGAGGCCATGGCCATGATGCTCGCGCACGGCCATGGCGACGCTGAGGCGGGAACCGAGGAAGCCGGCGATTTCCGCGATCGCCGCGTTCACAGGCGATGGCATGTTGGACATCATCCGGCCGTCGTCGGTGCGAGAGTCGCTTTGGATGTCGGCGCGAGGGAACCGATCGTGGCATCGCTCTGCCGCAGGATCTGGCCATCGAAGCGCTTCAGCCACAGCCCGAAAAGAAGGGAGAGCGCCGCGACACCGGCCATCCACAGCCCCGGCGCGGCGGGCAAGCCTGTGGCGCCGATCAGCAGCGTCGCGGCCAGCGGCGTCAGGCCCTGGAAGATGGCCATGCTCACGTTGTAGGAGAGCGCCACGCCCGTGAAGCGGACGCGGGTGGGAAACAGATCGGCCGCGATCACGCCGAACGTGCCGTTCATCAGCGCACCGCACGCCCCGATCACAATGAAGATCACTGTCGGATCGACCGCGTGCTGCGCGATGGCCTGATAGGCAGGCCAGGCGCCGGCGATGAAGATCATAGTGCCGGTGCGATGCAGCCAGCGCCGCGGGATCGAATCCGACAGCCAGCCGACCACGACCACGAGCACGGACAACACGGTGACGCTCAGCATCGTCGCGTTGGCCACGGTCCTGGGTCCGTAGTCGAGGACACGGGTCAGATGCGCCGGCATGTGAACGAACAGCAGGCCGTTGAGCGCGCCGACCGCGGCGACGACGCCCATGGCGATCAGCAGCGGCCGCCAGTAGTCGCGCAGCACGACGCCGGCCGGCGCGCGATGAACGTGGTTGCGGATGCCGGCAAAGGCTGGCGACTCTTCCAGTGAGCCCCGGATCCAGAAACCCAGCAGTCCGAGAATGCCGCCCAGCAGGAACGCCGCGCGCCAGCCGTAAGCCGCGGCGTCGGCCGCCGGCAGGATGGCATGAACCGCGGCGCTGACGCCGCTGGCCAGCACCACGCCCATACCGCTGAGGCAGAAGAGAATGCCGCACGCCAGCCCGGCGCGATGCGGCGCGGCTTCGACCACGTACGTCACGGCGCCCGCGATCTCGCCGCCCAGGCAGAACCCCTGGACCAGGCGCAGGGCGACGAACAGGAGCGTCGCGGTGACGCCGGCGGTGGCATATGTCGGCATCAACCCCATGGCGATGGTCGCCACCGACATCACCAGCAGCGACAGCAGGAAGATGTTGCGCCGGCCGAAGCGGCTGAGCACGAAACCGCCCAGCGGGCGCACGAAATAGCCGATGGCGAAGAACGCGAACGTGCTGACGAGCGACACGATCGCATTGTCGGCCGGAAAGAAGGCCGCCGAGATGTACTGGGCGAAGACACCATAGACGATGAAATCGTAGAACTCGAGCGCACCGCCAAAGCTCGACAAGGCAATCACGCGCTTTTCCTCGCGTCCGAGCCTGGCCACCGGCGCCACGGCGCTGTGGGGCGTATTCAACACTTCCTCCCTTGATCGATTTCCGCCGCGGCCCTCCATGCGGGCATGCGGCTTCTGTCGGGCGCAAATTCACTTTCATTTTGAAATTATGTCAATATGAAATTATTTTGATGTGCATCATCGCAGGAGATCGCCGTGGCTTTTTGCATCCAGTGCTTCTACCGACCCGGTGGCGCCGACGAGCGCTTTGCGGTGCGCACGCGCCACCTCGCCCACATGGCTGCCGCGCTGCCACGGACCATCGCCGGCGGACAGCTGCTGGATGACAACGGCGCGGCGATCGGCATGTTCGTCGTGCTTGACGTCCCATCGCGACGCGACGCCGAGGCGTTCATGGCGACCGAGCCCTACAACGTCGCAGGCTTGTTCGCGACGGTCAGCATCGTGGCAGCACGGATCATGACTCCGGAGCCCACGCCCGGCTTCCTGCAGGCCGAACTCGCCCGCCAGCAGCAGGCCGACAGGGCCGGCTAGTACCTGGAATCGCGACTCACATCCGAGCGATAGCCGGTACTAGAGCGCTTCCCGGCGTGCTCTAGGAGACGAACGTCTTCCAGTCGACGTCTTCGCCCAGCAGTTCCTCGGAGCGCAGCATCACCTTCTCGGACAGGCGCGCCAGCGCCGCGCGCTCGTTCGCCGAGAGGTCGGCCAGCAATGCATCCTCGATCGCCTGCGCCAGCGGCACGATCTCAGCGTAGGCGCTCTGGCCCTTGCGACTGAGCTTCAGGACAATCCGCCGCCGGTCGGCCGGATCGGTGCGTCGGCTGATCAGTCCGACGGAGGCCAGGTGCGTGAGCGTGCGCGTGATCTGAACCTGATCCATGGCGGTGGCGACCGCCACCTCTTTGGCCGACAGCGGCGCATAGCGGCCGAGAACCGCCATCACCCGCCACCCCGGGACCGACAGGCCGAACCGCTCACCGTACATGCGCTCGAGGCAGGCGCTCACGCGATTGGCGATCACGGAGCATCGATAGGGCAGCCAGGCACGCAACTCCAACGACGGACCGCTCTGCTCTTCGTTCAGCCGATTGTCGCGGTTCCTCGATACGGATGACATGCCGATTCCTCTGCCCGGGGCAAAGATCGAAACTGCAAAAATTGCCGTATGAAATCAATCGGCATACTCATGCTGTCATCCCGAGCGCAGCGAGGGATCCAGGCGCCGTTCCTAAATCCCTCGCTGCGCTCGGGATGACAGTCGCGACTTATGATTGCCGGTACTAGCGGCCTCTTGCGAGTGCTGGCGGCTTGCTCTTGGCGAGGGCCCTGACCTTGCCGGTCGGGCGGGGCGAGGCCGTTCGTAGGGCAGCCGGCTTGGGAGCAGTCGCGGCGGGTGCCGGCGGCGGCACAGCGGATGCCTCCACATTAGCCGCCGGTGTCGGTGGCGGCTGCAAGGCCTCCCTCGCCTCCGCATCGGTCAACATCCGACCGCCCTGGCGCGGCGAGGTGTAAACGGTGACCATGCCGCCCTCGCCGACTTCGCGAAAGGGCGCGTCATAGTCGACATCGTAGGGGTTGCCCTCGCCCGCCTTGTAGTCGGCGCAGATCTCGCGGCCCTTGACGACCCGCCACATGGCGCAGTCCTTGCCGGCGCTGAGCGAGAGCAGGTGGTCGGAGCCGGCCTTCTCGGTCGTCAGCAGCAGGGCGCCGTCGACCGCATAGGAGGCGGCGGACAACGCGATCGGGATGGCGCACCCGCCCAGCCACAGTGGCATCGACGCCACAACCAGGACCCCAAGGAGCCGCACGCCACCCTCTTAAACTCATATTTCAGTTTAGAATATCACAATATCCATATGATAAGAAATGATTTTATAAAACTCGTTATGTCGTGACTTGAGGTCAGGCGCCGTCGCCAGCGCCTCACCCCTATTCCGCTTTCTTGGGCGGCAGCTGAACCCGCACGTGCACGTCGCGCAGGCGCTCGGGCGGCACCTCGGTCGGCGCGTTCATCATCAGGTCCATCGCCTGCTGGTTCATCGGGAAGGTGATGACCTCCCGGATGTTGGGCTCGTCGGCCAACAGCATGACGATGCGATCGACGCCGGGCGCGGCGCCACCGTGCGGCGGCGCCCCGTAGCGGAAGGCGTTGAGCATGCCGCCGAAGCGCAGCTCGACGTCTTCCTTGGAGTAACCGGCGATGCCGAAGGCTTTGAACATGATCTCCGGCTTGTGGTTGCGGATGGCGCCGGAGCACAGCTCGATGCCGTTGCAAACGATGTCGTACTGCCACGCCTTCAGCGTCAGCGGATCCTGAGTCTCGAGCGCTTCCAGCCCGCCCTGCGGCATGGAGAACGGGTTATGGCTGAAGTCGATCTTGCCGACCTTCTCGTCGAACTCGAACATCGGGAAGTCGACGATCCAGCAGAAGCGGAAGGCGCCCTTCTCGATCAGGTCCATCTCCTGGGCGACCTTGGTGCGCACCTGGCCGGCGAACTTCCACGCCGCGTCCCGCTTGTCGGCGACAAAGAACACCGCGTCGCCGTCCTGCGCTCCGGTCAGTTCCTTGAGCTTCTCCAGGCGCGGTGCGTCGACGAACTTGGCGATCGGTCCCTTGCCGCTGACGGCTTCGAGCACGATGTAGCCCAATCCCGGCTTGCCCTCGCCCTGCGCCCAGGCATTCAGCTTGTCGAAGAAGCTGCGCGGCTGGGCCGAGGCGTTGGGCGCCCGGATGGCGCGCACCACGCCGCCTGCGGCGACGATCGAGGCGAACACCTTGAAGGTCGAGCCCGCGAAGACCTCGCTGATATCGCTCACCAGCAACGGGTTGCGCAGATCAGGCTTGTCGGTGCCGTACTTCAGCAGCGCCTCTTCATAGGGGATGCGCGGGAACGCCAACGGCGACACCGTCCACGGCGCCTCCTTGCCGAAGCCGGCGAACTCCTCGAACACGCCGTGCAGGACCGGCTCGATGGCCGCGAACACGTCTTCCTGCGTGACGTAGCTCATCTCGAAATCGAGCTGGTAGAACTCGCCCGGCGCGCGGTCGGCGCGTGCGTCCTCGTCGCGAAAGCAGGGAGCGATCTGGAAGTAGCGGTCGAAACCCGACACCATCAGCAGCTGCTTGAACATCTGCGGCGCCTGCGGCAGGGCGTAGAACTTGCCGGGATGCAGGCGGCTGGGCACCAGGTACGAGCGCGCGCCCTCGGGGCTGTCGGCGGTCAGGATCGGGGTCTGGAACTCGGTGAAGCCCTGCTCGATCATGCGCCGCCGCAGGCTCGCGATGACCTGGCTGCGCAGCATGATGTTGCGATGCAGCTTGTCCTTGCGCAGGTCGAGGAAGCGGTACTTCAGCCGCAGTTCCTCGGGCGTGGTGTCGTTCTCGACATAGACCGGGATGGGCAGCGGATCGGCCATCGACTGCACGACGAGGTCGGCGGCGTGGATCTCGATCTCGCCGGTCGGCAGCTTGGCGTTGATGGTCGAGGGCTCGCGCTTCACCACCTTGCCGGTGATGGTGATCACGCTTTCGCTGCGCACCGCCTCGGCCTGGGCGAACGCGGCGGCCGAGACGTCGAACACGACCTGGGTGACGCCATAGTGGTCGCGCAGGTCGATGAACAGCAGGCCACCGTGGTCGCGCTTGCGCTGCACCCAGCCGGAGACGCGTACGGTCTGGCCGACATGCTCGGCGCGGAGCTGTCCGCAGGTGTGGGTGCGATAGGCGTGCATGAACATCGTCCTCGTGACCCCGGACGATGCGCCGGCGCAATCTGCGCTGTCCTCACCCCCGGATCGGAAATCGGAAGCGGGAAAAGGCACAGATTCGCGGGTGAAGTCAACTTCCCTTCCCCGCTCGCGGGGAAGGTGCCCGAAGGGCGGATGGGGAACCAACGCGGTGTCCTTTACTGAGGCACCACGTCGGGTCCCCTCCGGCCCTTCGGGCCACCTCCCCACTTCGTGGGGAGGAATCTTCTTACGACACCTGCACGCCCTGGCTGGCCAGCGGCAGGGCGCGGATGCGCTTGCCGGTGGCGGCGAAGATGGCGTTCGCCACCGCCGGCCCGATCGGCGGCACGCCGGGCTCGCCGACGCCGGTCGGCGGCTGGGTCGAGGGCAGGATGTGCACCTCGACCCGCGGCATCTGCTCGATGCGCAGCGGGGTGTAGTCGTGGAAGTTCGACTGCTCGACGGCGCCGCCCTTCAAGGTGATGGCCTCGGCGAAGATCGACGACAGGCCAAAGCCGATGCCGCCCTCCATCTGGGCCCGCACCACGTCGGGATTGACGGCGATACCGCAATCGACGGCGCACACCACGCGATCGACCGTCACCTTGCCCTTGTCGTCGACCGTCACCTCGGCAACCTGCGCCACGTAGGAGTTGAACGACTCGTGCACGGCGATACCCCGGCCCTTGCCCTTGGCCAGCGGCTTGCCCCAGCCGGCCTTTTCGGCCGCGAGGTTCAGCACGGCGAGGTGACGCGGATGCTTGGCCAGCAAGCCCCGGCGCAGCGCGACCGGGTCCTTGTTGGCCGCACGCGCCAGCTCGTCCATGAACACCTCGGTCGAGTAGGCCGTGTGCGTGCTGCCGACCGAACGCCACCACAACACGGGCACGCCCACCTGCGTGGTGTGTAGATCGACATGCAGGTTGGCAATGCCGTACGGCAGGGTCGAGGCGCCCTCGACCGAGGTGGCATCGATGCCGTTCTTCACCAGGCCACCCTCGAACGGCGTGCCGGCGACGATCGACTGACCCACGATGCGATGCTGCCAGCCGACGATGTTGCCCTGGGCGTCGAGACCGGCGCGCAGCCGATGGAAATACATCGGCCGGTAGCGGCCGCCCCGGATGTCATCTTCGCGGGTCCATACCAGGCGGATGGGCTTGCCCGTGGCCTTGGCGATGCTCACACCCTCGACGATGTAGTCGGAGCCGGGATTCGCACGACGGCCGAAGCTGCCGCCGGCGAACAGCGTGTTGATCACCACGCGATCGGGCGACAGGCCGGCCGCCTTGGCGGCATTGAGCTGGTCGATCGTCTGGAACTGGTCGCCGGCCCAGATCTCGCACGAGTCGCCGGACAAGCGCACGACGCAGGTCAGCGGTTCCATGGGCGCGTGAGCGAGGTACGGAAACTCGAAGTCGGCCTCGACCGTCCTGGCCGCGCTCTTGATCGCCGCCTCGGCATCGCCGCTGCTCTTGGCGACCGTGCCGGGCCTGGCCGCGAGTTCCCTGTAGGACGCCATGATCGCCGCGCTGTCACGCTTTTCGGCGGCACGGTCATCCCACGTCACCGACAGCGCCTCGCGGCCCTTGATCGCCGCCCAGGTGTTGGATGCCACGACCGCCACGCCGGCGGGGATCTGCACCACGTCGACGACGCCCGTCACCTCCTTGGCCTTGGTGGCGTCGAACGATGCGACCTTGGCGCCGAACAATGGCGCCCGCTGCACGACAGCCACCAGCGCGTCGGGGATGCGCTGGTCGATGGCGAACACGGCGGTTCCCGTGCTCTTCGCCCGCATGTCCAGCCGCGGCGTCTCCTTGCCGATCAGGCGGAAGATCTTGGGATCCTTCAGCGGCGGATCGGCGGGCGGCGTCTCCTTGGCCGCCAGCTCGACCAGCTCGCCGAACGTGGCGCGCTTGCCCGAGCGCAGGCTCACGATGCCGCGCTCGACCCTGACCTGGCCGACCGGCACGTTCCAGCTCTTAGCCGCCGCCGCCACCAGCATGGCGCGCGCCGCAGCACCGGCCTTGCGCAGCTGCATCCACGAATTGTGGATCGACGAGCTGCCGCCGGTGCCTTGCACGGTGCCGCCCCAGTCGATGTTGCCGTAGATCTTGCCGTCGGCCGGCGCCGCCATGACCTTCACGTTGGCCCAGTCGGCGTCGAGTTCCTCGGCGAGCACGGTTGCCAGTCCGGTGTGGGCGCCCTGCCCCATCTCCAGGTGCTTGGCGAACACCGTCACCGAATTATCCTTGCCGATGCGCACGAAGGCGTTCGGCGCCAGCGCGCCATCAGCCGTCAGCATCTGCGCCTTGGCCGGGCGCCAGTGGAAGCCGACGACCAGCGCGGCGCTGCCGGCAGCGGCGCCGGCCAGGAAGCCGCGGCGGCTGGCCGTGGCTGATGTGTCGATACGACCCAACATGTGATCCTCCCTCAGCCCTGCAGGGTCTTGGCCGCCGTGTGGATGGCGGCGCGGATCCGCTGGTAGGTCGCGCATCGACAGATGTTGCCGTTCATCGCCGCGTCGATATCGGCGTCGGTCGGCTTGGCGTTCTGCGTCAGCAGCGCCGTCGCCGACATGATCTGGCCGGACTGGCAATAGCCGCACTGCGGCACTTCCAGCCGCACCCAGGCGGCCTGTACCGCCTGCGCGGCCTTGCCCTGCAGCCCTTCGATGGTGGTGACCTTCTGGCCTGACACGGCCGATACCGGCGTGATGCAGGCGCGGATGGGCTGGCCATCGGCGTGCACGGTGCAGGCACCGCACTGCGCCATGCCGCAGCCGAACTTGGTGCCGGTCAGACCGGCGACATCGCGGATTGCCCACAACAGAGGCATGTCGTCGGGCACATCCAGCGACAGGTCCTTGCCATTGAGTGAAAGGGAAACAGCCATGACTCCTCCGGAACCCACGGGATGGATGCGCGCGGAGTCGCCGTGATTCCTCGTCGCCGGGCGATGTGTCCGCGCATCGCTGTCGCCTCAGATGGTAAGCGCCAGCGCGGCTGCCAACCGCACGATCACGCCCCAGTGAAGAGCGAAACCCAGGGATGCCTGCGCATCGGTGCGCGAACCCTTCACGGACCCCTGTCAACCGGCTATACAGCCCGCAGTATGCAGTTGATCACCACCACAGACGCACTGGCGGCGTTCTGCGATCGCCTGGGCGAAGCCGAGTACGTCACCGTCGACACCGAGTTCATGCGCGAGCGGACCTACTGGCCGCAGCTGTGTCTCGTGCAGCTTGGCGGCCCCGACGAGGCCGCCGCCATCGACACCATGGCGCCGGGCATCGAGCTGGGCCCGTTGTTCGCCGTGCTCGACAATCCCAGCGTGCTCAAGGTCTTCCACGCCGCACGCCAGGACCTGGAAATCTTCTTCAACCTGACCGGCCGGCTGCCCAACCCGATCTTCGATACCCAGGTCGCGGCCATGGTCTGCGGCTTTGGCGATCAGGTCGCCTACGACACGCTGGCGGCCCGCATGGCCAAGGCGCGCATCGACAAATCGAGCCGCTTCACCGACTGGAGCCGCCGGCCGCTCAGCGAGAAGCAGCTGCACTACGCCCTGGCCGACGTCACCCACCTGCGCGTGGTCTACGAGAAGCTGCGCGATCGGCTGGAGAAGACGCACCGCAGCGCCTGGATCGCCGAGGAAATGGCGATCCTGCGCGACCCGGCCACGTTCCAGGTCCAGCCGGAGCAGGCCTGGCGGCGGCTCAAGCCGCGCAATCC
>DATEIF010000843.1:0-16334 GCA_035279205.1 Vineibacter sp. | reverse complement strand
GGACGGCATCGTCGGCAAGCTCAAGGGCGGCGTCGCGGCCTTGCTCAAGCGCCACCGGGTCAAGACCGTGCGCGGCCGCGCTGCCATGCTCGACGGCAAGACCTGCCGCGTGGAGTCCGACACCGGCCCGCAGGTGCTGCGCGCCGAGCACGTCGTGCTGGCCACCGGCTCCCAGGCGGTCGCGCTGCCGTCGCTGCCCTTCGGCGGCCGCGTGATCTCCTCGACCGAGGCCTTGTCGCTGCCGTCGGTGCCGCAGCGCCTGGTCGTGGTCGGCGCCGGCTATATCGGGCTCGAGCTCGGTACCGCCTACGCCAAACTCGGTACCAAGGTCACGGTGATCGAAGCCGAGGACCGGATCCTGCCGGCCTACGATGCCGAGCTGGCGCGTCCGGTGGCGCGCAGCCTGAAGGCGCTCGACGTCGAGGTGCTGACCGGTGCCCGCGCCACCGGCCTGTCGGAGGCCGGCGATGCGTTGCGCATCGAGCACGCGGGCGCCACGGGACGCAGCATCGCCGCTGACTATTTCCTGGTCGCCGTTGGCCGGCGCCCACGCACCTCAGGCTTCGGGCTGGACCAGCTCGACCTCGCGATGAACGGCGCCGCCGTGCGCATCGACGAGCGCTGTGCCACCTCGATGCGCAACGTGTGGGCGATCGGTGATCTCACTGGCGAGCCGATGCTGGCGCACCGCGCCATGGCGCAGGGCGCCATGGTGGCCGAGATCATCGCCGGCCAGCGCCGCGCGTTCGACAAGGTGGCGATCCCGGCGGTGTGCTTCACCGATCCCGAGGTGGTGACCGTCGGCTTGTCACCCGACGAGGCGCGCGCTGCGGGCCACGCCGTGCAGACCGCGATGTTTCCCTTCCAGGCCAACGGCCGCTCGCTCACCCTGGGTGCCGACGACGGCTTCGTGCGGGTGACGGCGCGTACCGACAATCATCTCGTGCTGGGCATCGCCGCAGTCGGCACTGGCGTATCGGAGCTGTCGTCCGCTTTCGGTCTGGCGCTGGAGATGGGTGCGCGGCTGGAGGACATCGCCGGCACCATCCACGCCCATCCCACCCTGGGCGAAGCCTTCCACGAGGCGAGCCTACGCGTGCTCGGCGAAGCCCTGCATGTGTGATTCCCTACAAGTACACCGCCTGCATCGCCGCGGCGGGATAGCGCGCGCCGGCGATGGCGCCGCTGGGAATGGCGTCGGAAATGCACGCCACGTCGTCAGTGGAAAGGCTCACCTTCAGCGCGCCGAGGTTTTCCTCCAGCCGCTGGCGTGAGCGCGTGCCGGGGATGGCCACGACATCGTCGCCCTGTGCCAGCACCCAGGCCAGCGCCAGTTGCGCCGGCGTGCACCCTTTCTCCGCCGCCAGCGCCTCGAAGCGCGCCACCAGCGCGCGGTTCTGCGCGAAGTTCTCGGCCTGGAAGCGCGGATGCGCGGCGCGCCGACCATCGACCTGCGCCAGCTCGGTGATGGTGCCGGTCAGGAACCCGCGGCCCAGCGGCGAGTAAGCCACGAAGCCGATGCCCAGCGCCCGCGTGGTCTCGCGCGTCTCCTCCGCCTCGGCACGGTAGAGCAAGGAGTATTCCGTCTGCACCGCGGCAATCGGATGCACGGCGTGCGCTTTTCGAATCGTCTGCGGCCGCGCTTCCGACAAGCCGAGGTAGCGCACCTTGCCTTGCGCGACCAGGCGCGCCATGGCGCCGACCGTGTCCTCGATCGGCACCGAAGGATCGACCCGATGCTGGTAGTAGAGATCGATGACGTCGACGCCCAGACGCTTGAGGCTCGCCTCGCAGGCCTCGACCACATAGTCGGGCCGGCCGTTGACGCCGTTGGGCGTGCCCGGCCCCGGCGGCTTGGTCTGGCCGAACTTGGAGGCGAGCACGACCTTGTCGCGACGACCCTTGATGGCACGGCCGACCAGGATCTCGTTATGCCCCCAGCCATACATGTCGGCGCTGTCCAGGTGGGTCGCGCCCAGGTCGATGGCGTGGCGGATCAGATCCTCGGATGCTCCGTCGTCCGCCTCGCCATAGACGCCCGACAGCGGCATGCAGCCGAGCCCGATCGCCGCCGCGACGAATCCGTCCGTACCCAGCGAGCGCTGCCGGGTCTTGTCTCCTGTGGCGCCTGTCATCCAAAAGCCCTCGATCGGGTTGTCTGTACCGCGATCATCGGGCCGGGCAGGCTGCCAGACAAGGCAGCGATGGCAAGCCATAGCGCCATTGTGATTATTCCGTGGCCACTTGAACCGGGCAGCCAACAATCAATGTTACGTTCTTATGATGGTTACATGACCATCAGCGACATCGCGCTCGGCATCACTGCCATCGATCGCACGATCACCCAGGACATCAACCAGGTCGTCGGCCATGCGCCGATCGCCGACCTGTTCATCTTTTATCTCGCCGATATGAATCTGCTGAAAGGCGTCCTGTTCATGGCCGTCGCCTGGTACTTCTGGTTTCGCGGCGACGACATCGTTCGGTCCCACGTCGTGAACATGCTGGTGATCGCTCTGCTGGCCGTCGCGGTGGGGCGCCTTCTGCAGTCCAGTCTGCCCGCGCGGCTGCGGCCGCTGGACGATCCGTCATTGGGACTGCTGCTGCCGGCTCACGTGTCACCCGCCGTCCTGCGCAACTGGAGTTCGTTCCCCAGCGACCACGCCACCTTGTTCTTCGCCATGTCGGCGGCTCTGGCACCGATATCGCGACGCGTGGCCTGGGCCGCGGCCATCTGGACGGCGATCATCATCTGCCTGCCCCGGCTTTACCTCGGCTTCCACTACGCCAGCGATCTGATCGGCGGCGCGTTGATCGGCACCGCCGTCGCGGTCATCTATTTGCGCCTGCCCTCGCAGCGCTTCAGCCACGCGGTGGTCCGGCTCGGCAAGTTTTCGCCCGGCCTCTTTTACGCTGCCGGTTTCGTCTTCACCTACGAGCTCAGCATCCTGATGGGCGACATACGGCAGCTCGGCGCACAGGTGCTGAAGCTGGTCCACCGCTTGGCGAGTTGAGGCGTCTAGGCCGGTTTGCCGCAATAGGCCTCGATGCGATAGCCGTCGGGATCGACGACGAAGGCGGCATAATAGGAGTCGCCATAGTCCTTGCGCACGCCCGGCTTGCCGTTGTCGCGGCCACCCTTCTTCAAGGCCGCGGCATAAAAGGCGTCGACCCCTTTGCGGTCAGCGGCCGTGAAGCAGATGTGCAGGCCGGAGCGCTCGTCGGACGGCACGGGATGGTCGGTGGCGCTGATCCACAGCACGACGCCATCGCTGCCATAGCCCAGCGAGGTGTCGCCCGAGCTCAGGCATTTGTAGCCCAGTGGCGTCAACGCCGCGTCGTAGAAGCGGCGGGTCTTGGCGATGTCGCGCACGCCGATCGAGATGTGGTCGATCATGTCTTTCTCCCTTGGATCGATGGGTCCTGCTCTTATAACTACCAAACCGGTTATAGAGTTATATAGAGCTTCATCTCTTGTCAACCGGCTGACCGGTTAGTATTTGGGGGTCATGGCTCACTCCGTTCTCGCCGGCCCCATCGTGCTGCCGGCCCGCACCGATCTTTGCGTCGACTACGCCAACACCCGCTATTGGCGTGGCACGGAGCCGGTGACCGAGGAACTGCAGGGGCTGAACGACGTGCTTGCCTGGCATGCGACGCAAAAGGTCGTGCCGGCCGACACCGCCGCCGCGTTGAAGGCGTGGTGGGACGAGCGGCCACGCCAGGCCGATGCCGCCTTTGCCGAGGCGCTGGCGCTGCGCGAGACGCTCTACCGGATCTTCAGCGCTACCGCGCTGGGTACGACGCCAGCCGCGGCCGACCTCGAAGCCTTCAACCAGGCGCTGGCCCGTACGCCGCCGCGCACCCAGTTGCGCCACACCGACGCCGGCTACGCCTGGCAGATCGCGAAGCTGCGGCCGGCGATGAGCGACCTGCTGGCACCGGTGCTGTGGTCGGCCGCCGATCTGCTGACCAACACGCGGCTAGCCCGCGTACGGCGCTGCGCCAACGACAAGTGCCTCTATCTGTTCGTCGATGACAGCCGCAACGGCACGCGCCGCTGGTGTTCGATGAGCATGTGCGGCAACCGGGCCAAGGCGCACCGCCACTACGCCAAGTCGAAGCAGGCGTAGCGGTCACTCCACGATCTTGCGGGCCCAGGCCGGTACGCGACGCGCCTTTTTACGGCGCTGGCCGCGCTCGTAGAGCGCGACGAAGCGATAAGGCACATCGACGTCACTGTTGTCGAGCAGCAGTGCGATATCGACGACGGCGAGCGCCGTCTTCAGGTTGGCGAGAGTGCGGGGATAACGCGCCGCCAGTCGCGCCTCGGGCACGTCATGGCCGCCTTGTCCCACGCGCTGGATGACACGTGCCAGCGACAGCGCAGCGCTCTCCAGGCCGATGAAAACGAGAATAACCTCGTAACCCTGGCGTTGCGCGTCGCGCAGGAAGTCGAGCTTGGCACCGACCGGATCAGAGAACACCGTCTCCATGCAGAACGCCTCGCCGCGCGCCACCAGCTGCCGGCGCTCCTCGTCGGCCAGCACCGCCGCGGCGCGGGCGCGCGCCGCGTCATCCGACGCCTCGAGCTCGCGCGCGATCAGATCGGCGTTGACGAACGGCAGCCCCAGCGGTCGCACATGCAGGTCGTAGAACGTCGACTTGCCGGCACCGTTGGGGCCGGCCAGCACCAGAACGAAGCGGCCATCGCCGGCGACCTGTCCGGCCAGGGCCTGCAAAATGTCGTCGATCATGGACCGCCGACGGCGCGCGGCCGCGGCCCCCTCCCGACAATCACGCCGACTTGCGGGCGCGCGCCGGCTTGGCCGCCACGAAGGTACGACCCTCGAAGCGCCCGAGCGTGCGCGTCCCATCGGGCTCGACGCGCAGGATCAGGCCGGGATGCTTGGGATCCGTGCCATAGCGCGGGCCACCCAGCGTGCGCAGGTGCGCCTGTTCCGGTTCGCGCGCGTCGGTGGCCACGAGGCGACGCAACAGGCGGCCGACCGCCTCGCGGCTGGCCAGCGCCGGCGTCGCCGCCGCGCCGCCGCCCAGTCGCTTCAGCGCCGCCACCTGACCATGCGGCAGCAGCTTTTCGACGGCGCGACCCAGAATGGCCCAGTGCTCGATCTGAGCCGTCAGCGAGCGCGATCCGGCCTCGGCCTCCTCGCGCGCCGCCGCCACCAGCGTGTCCGACAGCTTCACCGGCAGGCCCATGCTGCTCTCCGGTAGTAAAATGCTACCCGTCAATATGCGATGCCGGCCCCGACCGATCAAGGGGCCTATTGATGCCCCAGCGACCATTGCTGCGCTTGGGCTACGCTTGATGCAGTGTCGCAGAGATCGTGCCGGGCTCGGGTTGACATTCGACCGGCGGCGGCGCTAAGGGCGGGCGCCCGCCCGCGGCGGACGATCGTTATCGTAGGGAAACGATGGACAGTCACTGTAGCACCTGGCGCCTGAGCGCCGGCGCGCCCGATCGGACGGTTCGCGACTGACGTCGCCGCCTCTGGCGCGCCGGCTTGAGGCGTCGGACCGGAGGCCAGTATGATCAGGATCCTCTCCAGCGGCGAACGCAAGATGGCCGATGTCGTCCCTGCGGCATGCAGTGCGACGCTGCCGGCCGACGCCGTGTGGATCGACCTGCTGTCGCCAACGCGCCAGGAAGTGCAGTTCGTCGAAAAGGCGCTGGGGCTCGAGTTGCCGACCCACGAGGAGATGCTGGAGATCGAGCCGTCGAGCCGGCTCTACCAGGACGCCGGCGCGACATTCGCGACCGCCAGCCTGCTGTGGCACGCCGACACCGAAACGCCGGAGATGTCGCCCGTCACGTTCGTGCTCGGCGAGCGCACGCTGGTGACGATCCGCTACGGCGAGCCGAAATCCTTCGCCATGTTCCAGGTGCAGGCCGAGAAGCAGGCCGCCGTGTGTCAATCCAGTGCCACGGTGTTGCTGGGCCTGCTCGATGCCGTGATCGATCGGCTGGCCGACATCCTGGAGCGCTGCGGCATGGAGGTCGACCGCATCTCCAAGGACGTCTTCGGCCGCGCCACGCCCAGCGGCCGCATCCACACCCCGACCCACGCCTATACCGACACCCTGCAGCGCATCGGCCGGCAGCAGGACATCGTCAACAAGGCGCGCGAAAGCCTGGTCGGCCTGGGCCGGGTGGTCGGCTTCCTCACGATCTCGCGTCAGCCACCGCTCGACAAGGCCGGCCGCGAGCATCTCAAAACACTGGCGCGCGACGCACGATCGCTTACCGATCACGCCGCGTTCATCGTCACCAACGTCAACTTCTTGCTCGACGCGACCCTGGGCATGATCAACATCGAGCAGAACCAGATCATCAAGATCTTCTCGGTCGCCGCCGTGGCGTTCCTGCCCCCGACCCTGGTCGCCAGCATCTACGGCATGAACTTCGAGTTCATGCCGGAGTTGAAATGGTCGCTAGGCTATCCGCTGGCGCTTGCCTTGATGGTGCTCTCGGCCGTCGTGCCCTTCATCTATTTCCGGCGCCGCAAATGGCTGTGAGGCGCGGCGCCGGCCGGCCGTTGTCCTAGCGCAGGATGCTCTGCAGCTTCATGGCGACACCCATGTCGCCTTCGATCTTCAGCTTGCCGGTCATGAATGCCGTCATACCGTCGAGCTTGCCGCCCACCATGTCGACGAGGTCGCTCAGCGACATCTTGATGGTGCAGTCCGCAGCGTTGTCGTCGTTGGAGATCGCTGGCGGGCTCTGGTTGCCATCGATGTAGATGGCGCCGTCGGGCGTGGCAAATTTCACCGTGTTGCCAAAGCCCTGCTTGTCGCCGGCGCCCGCCTTCATCTTCTCGGTCAATTCCGCGAGTGTCATCGCATGCTGCTCCCTGTGAGCGATGTCTATCGGGCGTCCTGCACCGCAACGGGCACAGCGCCACCGCTTCCTCCCGGGTCCGCCGCCGGCAAGCCGCGTACAAAACGCAGACTGCACGGCAACGCCCCGCTCGGCAACGTCCGCGGCACCTTGCTTGACGTTTACGTCAACGTCAACTTCGCCTCGGCTGAGACGTATAAACAGATGTTTACGATGGGTGCAAAGGCGACTTCACTGTGAATATGCGCCGCCTTTGTCGGCAAGCCACTTGATCTTGTCGTCGAGCGAAGAGCCGGTCTTCACGAAATCCGGATTGAACGGTGCCGGCGTTGAGCCTGGCAGATATTTCAGTCGATCGATCTCGCCGTCCCTCACGCCCATGAGGCCCCATTCGATACTGTCACGGGATGCGCGTGATGTGGGGTTGTCGGTCGTCTGCATCAGCTTGCCCAGCCCGACGCGCTGCAGCGTGAACTTGAGGCTGCCATAGCCGATGACCAGCGCCCGCATCTGGCCCTGGTTGCAGGCGTTGGTGGCGACCGCCTGGCGCGCGAACAGATAATGTTCAGCCGCAGCCAGATCCTCATCTGCCGAAGCGCCCGGCATCCGACGCTCGCTCTGCAACATGCGGAATGCCTTGTGCAGCCGCGCCAGAAAATCCGGCTCGCTCAGGTATCGCCCCAGCGCCCGATCGACGTGACCTTGCGCTCCTATGTAATCGACTGCCATCCCACACTCCACGCTCCGTTGGCACGTCACACGAAACCGAGAGTTGGTAACGACGGTAGTGTCTTTCCATGAAAAGATGAGTGAATATTCACAACATAAAACTGCAACAGGATGAAAGGTCACCGCGATGGGACTATCGCCGCGCGGAATGCTGTTGGGGTCATGCGCTTGACGTTGACGTAAACGTCACATACCAACGGCGGCCGCTATGAACGGGCGTTTACGCGCTACGGATCGACGGCTACCGTCCCCGCAACGCCAACACAGAGGCGCGGCTGCAAGCGCCCCTTCGGGAAACGTCGAGAGGTGCCATGCCCTATCGCTCCGTGCTGCGCCCCGGCCTGTTCACCGGCCAAGTCACTATCGTCACCGGCGGGGGCAGCGGCATTGGTCGCTGCACGGCCCACGAACTGGCGGCGCTGGGGGCGCATGTCGTGATCACCGGCCGCAAGCTCGAGAAGCTCGAGGCCGTTAAAGCGGAAATCGAGGCGTCCGGCGGCAGTTGCGAGTGCCACACCTTCGACATCCGCGAGGAACAGCCGGTCAAGGACGCCGTCGCCGCGATCGTGGCCAAGAACGGCCGCATCCATGGCCTGTTCAACAACGCCGGCGGCCAGTTCCCCGCCGACATCGCCGCGATCAGTCAGCGTGGCTTCGACGCCGTCGTGCGCAACAACCTGACCGGCGGCTTCCTGGTGGCGCGCGAGGTGTTCAACCAGTCCATGAAAGCGCACGGCGGCTCGATCGTGTTCATGGCCGCCGACATGCGCAACGGCATGCCCAACATGGGCCATTCCGGTGCCGCGCGCGCCGGCACCGTGAACCTGGCGATGACCATGGCATTCGAATGGGGTCATGCCGGCGTGCGCGTCAACGCCGTGTCACCGGGCTGGATCGCCTCCAGCGGGATGGATACCTACGAGGGCGATTTCAAGCGCGACATTCCCTTCCTCAAGAACCACGTGCCGCTGGGCCGCATCGGCACCGAGAGCGAAGTGTCGTCGGTGGTCTGCTTTCTGTTGAGCGAGGGAGCCGCCTTCATGACCGGCATCAATGTCTGCATCGATGGCGGCGTGCCCCTGGGAACCCGCAACATCGTTTTGCCTCAAGGCGGCCGCTCGCAGCCCTACAACGGCTTTCACCTGGCCGTGACGCCCAAGGTCCTGCAGGAGGGCGGCTGAGCCATGCCCGTTTTCGAGAGCCAGATCGACACGCGGTCGGACGACTACAAGCGCAATCGCGAGGGCATGCTGGCGGCGATCGAGGAATTCCGCGCCGCCGAGCAGGTGGTGCAGGCGATTGCCGACAAGGCGCGGCCGCGCTTTCGCAAGCGCAAGCAGTTGATGCCGCGCGAGCGCATCGCATTGTTGGTCGATCCCGGCGCACCGTTCCTCGAGCTGATGGGACTGGCCGGCTACCGCATGCACGATGACCGCGACGGCAGCGGCGCGGGTGGCGGCGGCATCGTCGGCATCGGCTATGTCGAGGGCGTGCGCTGCGTGGTGTCGGCGTCCAACAGCGCCGTGAAGGGCGGCACGGTGGCCCCGGCCGGGCAGCGCAAGGGCCAGCGCATGCAGCAGGTGGTGATGGAGAACAAGCTGCCGCTGATCTACCTGGTCGAGTCGGGCGGCGCCAACCTGCTGTACCAGTCCGAGATCTTCGTGCCCGGCGGCCGCGGCTTTGCCAACCAGGCTCGGATGTCGGCGATGGGCATCCCGCAGGTCACCGTGGTGCACGGCTCCTCCACCGCCGGCGGCGCCTATCTGCCAGGGCTTTCCGACTACGTCATCATGGTGCGCAACCAGGCCAAGGTGTTCCTGGCCGGCCCGCCGCTGCTGAAGGCCGCCACCGGCGAGGTCGCGACCGACGAGGACCTCGGCGGCGCCGAAATGCACAGCACGATATCAGGCGTTTCGGAGTGGCTGGCGGAGAACGATGCCGATGGCATCCGGCTGGCCCGCGAAGTGGTGCGCAAGTGGCGCTGGAACGACCATGCGCCGACGCCGCCGCAGCGGCCCTACGCCGAGCCGCTCTACGACATTGATGAGCTGTGCGGCGTGGTGCCGCCCGACTACCGCCATCCCTACGACGTGCGCGAGGTGATCGCCCGCGTCGTCGACGGCTCGGACTTCCTCGAGTTCAAGGCGCTGTACGACCAGCAGACGATCTGCGGCTGGGCCGAGATCGAGGCACAGCCAGTGGCCTTCATCGGCAACAACGGGCCGATCACCACCAAGGGCGCGGTGAAGGCGGCGCAGTTCATCCAGCTCTGCTGCCAGTCCGGCACGCCGATCGTCTACCTGCAGAACACGACCGGCTACATGGTCGGCACCGAGGCGGAGAAAGGCGGCATCGTCAAGCACGGCTCGAAGATGATCCAGGCCGTGGCCAACGCCACGGTGCCGCAGATCACGATCGTGATCGGCGGCAGCTTCGGCGCCGGCAACTACGGCATGTGCGGCCGCGCCTACGATCCGCGCTTCATCTTCGCCTGGCCCAACAGCCGCACCGCCGTCATGGGCGGCGAGCAGGCCGCCACGGTGATGAAGATCGTGACCGAGCAGAAGTACGCCCGCGAGGGCGGCGAGCCGCCGGCCGGCATGGTCGACAAGATGTACAAGGGCATCGTCGAGCAGTTCGATCGCGAGTCGACGGCGCTCTACAGCACCGCCCACCTGTGGGACGACGGCCTGATCGACCCGCGCGACACCCGCCGGGTGCTGGCCTTCACCCTGTCGGTCGCCCGCGAGTCGATGGCGCGCAAGCTGCGCCCCAGCACGTTCGGCGTCGCCCGGATGTGATGATGAAGGTTGTTGCTCACAACATCCTCCCCCACGCAGTGGGGGAGGTGGCCGAAGGCCGGAGGGGGATCCCACGTGGTCTCGGCTATGAAGACCACGTCGCGTCCCCTCCACCCCTTCGGGGCACCTCCCCACTTCGTGGGGAGGAAAATTAGGACACCCCCAATGCAATTCACCGCCGAGCATGAAGAGCTGCGCCGCACCTGGCGTACGGTCATCGACCGCGAGATCAACCCCTACGTCGATGAGTGGGAGCAGGAAGGCATCTTCCCGGCGCACGCGGTGTTTAAGAAGCTGGGCGATGCCGGCCTGCTGGGGGTCGACAAGCCGGTCGAATTCGGCGGCGCCGGACTGGATTTCTCCTACGCCATGGTCTGCTCCGAATCCCTGGGCCACGTGAATGGCGGTTCGGTCCCGATGGCCGTGGGTGTTCAGATCTCCATGGCGACCCCAGCGCTGGCGCGGTTCGGCAGTGACGATCTGCGCCGTGAGTTTCTCGCCCCCTCGATCAGCGGCGACTATGTCGCCTGCCTTGGCGTCTCCGAGGTCGGCGCTGGCTCCGATGTCGCCAGCATCAAGACCACGGCCCGGCGCGTCGGCGGCGACTACGTCATCAACGGCGGCAAGATGTGGACCACCAACGGCACCCAGGCCGACTGGATGTGCCTGCTGGCCAACACCGGCGAAGGTGATGCGCACCGCAACAAGTCGCTGCTCTGCGTGCCGATGAAGACCAAAGGCGTGCAGGTCGTGAAGAAGCTCGACAAGCTCGGCATGCGCGCCTCGGACACTGCCCAGATCTTCTTCGACGAGGTGAAGGTGCCGGTGCGCAACCTGATCGGCCAGGAGGGTATGGGCTTCGTCTACCAGATGAAGCAGTTCCAGGAAGAACGGCTGTGGGCCGGTGCCGGCACCCTGCAAGGGTGCGATCGCATCATCAACGCCACCATCGACTACACGCGCGAGCGCAAGGTGTTCGGCCGGCCGCTGCTGGACAATCAGGTGATTCACTTCCGGCTGGCCGAGTTGAAGAGCGAAGTCGAGGGCCTGCGCGCCTTGGTCTATCGCGCCTGCGAGGAATACCTCGCCGGCAATGACGTCACCATGCTGGCCTCGATGGCCAAGCTGAAGGCCGGCCGCCTGCGGCGCGAGGTTTCCGATGCCTGCCTGCAGTACTGGGGCGGCGCCGGCTATCTCTGGGACAATCCGGTCGGCCGCTCGTTCCGCGACGGCCGCCTCGGCTCGATCGGCGGCGGTGCCGACGAGATCATGCTGCAGATTATCGCCAAGCTAATGGGCACCCTGCCCAAGCCGGCCGCCAAGTAGACGCCAGCGGAGGACGCCATGCAGCTTACGCCTGAACACGAGCAGATCCGCCGCACGCTGCGCACCATCATCGACCGCGACATCAATCCGCACGTCGACGACTGGGAGCAGGCCGGCATTTTCCCGGCTCATGACGTCTTCAAGAAGCTCGGTGATGCCGGGCTGCTGGGCATCAACAAGCCGGTCGAGTATGGCGGCGCCGGGCTGGACTACTCCTATGCCATGGTGATGGCCGAAGAGCTGGGCCACATCAACTGCGGCTCGGTGCCGATGGCGATCGGCGTGCAGACCGACATGGCGACACCGGCGCTGGCGCGTTTCGGCAACGATGCGCTGCGCAAGGAGTTCCTGGCGCCGTCGATCGCCGGCGACTACGTCGCCTGTCTCGGCGTCTCCGAAGTCGGCGCTGGTTCCGATGTCGCCTCGATCAAGACGACGGCACGCCGCGTCGGCGGCGACTACGTCATCAATGGCGGCAAAATGTGGACCACCAACGGCACCCAGGCCGACTGGATGTGTCTGCTGGCCAACACCGGCGACGGCTCGGTGCACCGCAACAAGTCGCTGATCTGCCTGCCGATGAAGACCAAGGGCGTGCAGGTCGTGAAGAAGCTCGACAAGCTCGGCATGCGCTCGTCCGATACGGCGCAGATCTTCTTCGATGAGGTGAAGGTGCCGGTGCGTAACCTGATCGGCCAGGAAGGCATGGGCTTCACCTACCAGATGCAGCAGTTCCAGGAGGAGCGGCTGTGGGGTGCGATCAGCGCCGTGGTGGGCATGGACCGCCTGATCGACCAGACCATTGAGTATACGCGCGACCGCAAGGCCTTCGGACGATCGCTGCTCGACAACCAGGTCATCCACTTCAAGCTGGCGGAGTTGAAGACGGAGGTCGAAGTCCTGCGCTCGCTCTGCTACCGCGCCTGCGAGGAGTATCTCGCCGGCAACGACGTCACCATGCTGGCCTCGATGGCCAAGCTGAAGGCTGGCCGTGTCGTGCGTCAGGTCGCCGACGGCTGCCTGCAATATTGGGGCGGCGCGGGCTACCTCTGGGAAAGCCCCACCGCGCGCGCCTTCCGCGATACGCGCTTGGCCTCGATCGGCGGCGGTGCCGACGAGGTCATGCTCCAGATCATCTGCAAGCACATGGGCACCCTGCCCCGCCTGGAGAATCGCTGATATGCCTTCATGGTGAGCTTGTCGAACCATGAAGGCATCCCACGTTCGTTGGTGCGAAGGCTTCATGGTTCGACAAGCTCACCATGAAGCCCTTGCCGCCCGGAGACAATGAGATGGCCGACTTCCGCCCCACGTACGAAACACTGATCCTGCGCCGCGACCGGGCGCGGCTCTACGTGACGCTCAACCGGCCCGAGGTGAAGAACGCGCTGAACCCGACCCTGCTCGGTGAGCTGCGAGAGGTCATCGCCCTGTTGCGCGATCGCAGCGACATCAAGGCCGTGGTGCTGCGCGGCGCCGGCGGCACCTTCTGCGCCGGCGCCGACCTGCGCAACATGGAGAAGAGCTTCGGCGATGTGCCCAAGCCGGGTGAGAAGGATCCGATTGCCGTCAACAATCGCGAGTACGGCACCTTCCTCGAAGCGCTGGGCAGCCTGCCGCAGGTCGTGGTCGCGGCGGTCGAGGGCTATGCCATCGCCGGCGGTTTCGGACTGGTCTGCGTCTCCGATATTGCCATCGTCACCGAGGACTGTGGCTTTGCCATGTCCGAGACCGCCATCGGCATCGTGCCGGCGCAGATCGCGCCGTTCGTGGCCGCGCGCATCGGCGTGCCACAAACCCGGCATCTGGCGCTGACAGCGGCGCGCTTCAAGGGCGCCGATGCCGTGCGCTTCGGCATCGGCCATCACCTGGTCAAGGATACGGCCGCGCTCGACGCGAAGCTCGAGGAGGTCTTGAAGCAGATCGACCGCTGCGCGCCGCTGGCCAACGCACTCACCAAGCAGGTGATCACGCGGGTTGGCACGCAGCCGCTGTCGCAAGTGCTCGATTTTGCCGCCGACTGCTTTGCCCAGGCACGACGCAGCCCCGAGGCAGCGGAAGGCTTGCGCGCTTTCGCGGAGAAGCGTCCGCCGCGCTGGGCGGTGGAGTGATGACGGGAGGAATTGCCATGCCGCACTACCCTGTCAGCGTGAAGGCTGCCGATCTGCCGGAAAAGGTTGGTACGGACTATCCCGCGCCGCACGACCAGCCCTGCCGGCAGCGCAGCCGACGGAGACTGAGCGACGCTTTCGGCCTGAGCCAGTTCGGCGTTAACCTGCTGGAGCTGCCACCCGGTGCGTGGTCATCACAGCGCCATTGGCACGAGCGGGAAGACGAGTTCGTGTATGTGCTCGGGGGCGAGGTCGACCTGGTAACCGATGCCGGCGCCACGACGCTGAGTGCAGGCATGGTCGCGGGCTTCCGTGCCGGCGAACCGAACGGCCACCATCTCGTCAACCGTTCTGACAAGGTGGCGCGCGTACTTGAAGTCGGCACGCGCACTAACACGGACGTCGCGTACTATTCGGACATCGACATGTTGGTCCGAGACGATGACAAGGGTGGCACCTACTACACCCGCGACGGACGGCCGTACGAGTGAACCGCGCATGAGCTTCACGAAAATCCTGATCGCCAACCGTGGCGAGATCGCCTGCCGGGTGGCGCGCACGGCCAAAGCGCTGGGCTATCGCACCGTCGCGGTGCTCTCCGACGCCGACGCGAATGCGCTTCACGCCGAGGCTTGCGACGAGGCTGTCGGTCTCGGCGGCAATCTGGTCGGCGAGACGTATCTCGACATCGGCAAGCTGCTGGCGGCCGCACGGGCAGCCGGCGCCGATGCCGTCCACCCGGGCTATGGATTCCTTTCGGAAAACGCCGCATTCGCCCAGGCCTGCGCCGACGCCGGGCTGGTGTTCATCGGCCCGCCGCCCGCCGCCATTGAGGCGATGGGCAACAAGGCTGCCGCCAAGCGGCGCATGATCGAGGCTGGCGTTCCGTGCGTACCGGGCTACCAGGGCGCCGACCAGCGCGACACGGTCCTGAGTGCCGAGGCCAAGAAGATCGGCCTGCCGGTGATGGTGAAGGCCGCCGCGGGCGGTGGTGGTCGCGGCATGCGGCTGGTGACCGTCGAGAGCGATCTCGCCGAAGCGATCCGCACCGCGCGTGATGAGGCGACCAACGCCTTCGGCTCAGGCGAGCTGATCCTGGAAAAGGCGATCGTCAACGCCCGCCACGTCGAGATCCAGGTTTTCGCCGACGCGCACGGCAATGTCGTGCATCTCGGCGAGCGCGACTGTTCGGTCCAGCGCCGTCATCAGAAGGTCATCGAAGAGGCGCCCTCACCTGTCGTCGATGCTGCCCTGCGCCACCGGATGGGAACAGCCGCCGTCGCGGCCGCCCGCGCGATCGGCTACCGCGGCGCCGGCACCGTTGAATTTCTGCTGGGCAAGGATGGCGCCTTCTACTTCCTGGAGATGAACACGCGGCTGCAGGTCGAGCATCCCGTGACTGAAATGATCACCGGGCAGGATCTCGTCGCGTGGCAGCTCGCCGTTGCCGCGGGAGAACCCCTGCCGCTGAAGCAGGACGACATCGGCTTCAGCGGGCACGCCATCGAAGTCCGGCTGTACGCCGAAGACCCGTACAACGGCTTCCTGCCGCAGACCGGCACGGTGTCCGCCTGGCGGCCGGCATCGGGGCCGGGTTTGCGGGTCGACCACGGCGTGCGCGATGGTCATGCGATTTCACCCTACTACGATCCCATGATCGCCAAGGTGATCGCCCGCGGCGCGACGCGCGCCGATGCCTGCCGCAAGCTGGCGCGCGCCTTGGAAGATACGGTGGTGCTCGGTCCAACGACCAACAAGCATTTGCTGGTGCGCATGCTGCGGCACCCGACATTCGTTGCCGGGGATGCCACGACAGCCTTCATCGGTGATCATTTCCCGGCGACAGCACTGGCCGCGCCCTCGCCGAGCGCGGCACACTGGACGCTCGCGGCAGCCCTCGTTTATGAGACGGCGCGCGCGCAAACCGGCCCGCTGCTGGGCGGCTGGCGCAATTCCAACCCCGCCGTGACCTTGATCCGCCTGCGCGCCGGCAACTTGCGGCAAGAGATCGAGATCGATCGCCGCAACGACGGCGCCCTTGCGGCAACCGTCGGCGACAAGACGCTGGTCCTGCATGTCGGCTCGTCGCGGGACGCACGCGTGCGCTTCGCTGTTGATGGCGTGTGGCGCCAGGCGCACGCCCACGCCGTGGCGGAGGGCTGGCTGGTCGAGCTCGACGGCCTGTCGCTGGCCTTTGCCGATGTTACGCATGAGGCACCGCAGGGCGCCGATGCTGCCGGCGATGGCACCCTGCGTGCGCCGATGGACGGCCGGATCGTGGCCGTGAAGGTTGCCGCCGGTGACGCCGTGGCGCGCGGCCAGACCCTGGTCGTCCTCGAAGCCATGAAAATGCAGCACCAGATCCGCGCCGCTGCCGACGGCACCATCGCATCGGTGGTGGTCAAGGAAGGAGAGCAGGTACCGGCCCGCGCTATCCTGGCCACGGTGACAATTGCGACATAGGCGTAGGGCCGTAACGCCGCCATTGACAACCGGGGCGTCTGTGCG
>DATEIF010000842.1:0-5997 GCA_035279205.1 Vineibacter sp. | reverse complement strand
GCACGCGCGGTCAGCGGCTCCGTCGTGGCGACGTTCTTCGCCAACGCCGTCGTGATCGCCGTGTCGCTGGCATCCCCCGGCCGGCAGGCCTCGGCCGTGGCCAAGGTGGCGCTGGGCTTCAACCTGGCGATGATCCTGGGCGCGCCGATCGGCACCGCCATCGGCCAGCAGTTCGGCTGGCGCGCGACATTTCTCACGATCGCCATCTTCAGTGCTGTGGCCGGCGGATGCCTGGTGGCCTTTGTGCCCGCCCGCGGCGCGACCGCCGCCGGATCGATCGCGGCCGAGCTGCGCGTTCTGGCGCAGCGCAACGTCCAGCTGGCGCTCGCCATCACGGCCGTCGGCAACATGGGCGTGCTGATCGTCTTCACGTATTTTGCGCCGCTGCTGACCGATGTCAGCGGCTTTGCCGCCACGACCGTGCCCGTGCTGCTGCTGGCCTACGGGATCGGCGCCACCCTGGGCAACCTCGCGGGCGGCTGGCTGTCGGACCGCGCGCTGATGCCGTCGCTCGTCGGCCTGTTGAGCGCCATGGCCATCGCGATGGTGCTGTTCTGGCTCGTCTGCGCCTTCCGCCCTGCCGCTGCCGGCATGGTGTTCGTGATCGGCGCGCTGGCTTTTGCGGTCATCCCCGGCATGCAGACCAGGGTGCTCGTCACCGCCCACGCGGCGCCGACCCTGGGCATCGCCTTGAACGCGTCAGCGTTCCAGGTCGCCGCCGCTGTCGCGGCCTGGATGGGCGGCCGGGTGATCGACGGCGGCGGCGGATTGCGGTCGCTCTATCTCGTCGCGGCCGGCGTGACGGCGCTGGGCGCCGTTATCGTCCTCGTATCCTGGATGGAGGATCGCAAGCGTTGATGCGGCCGCGCGTCCACCTCCCGATAACGTGAGTTGTGGTCATCGGCGGGCAGCCTACGTAACGCCTCGGATCCAGGGAGTGCGGGATGCTGGTCTTATTGCGTGCTTGTGTCGTCGTTGGCGCCGTCGCATTGCTGGGCGCGTGCAACACGACGTCCTCGGGCAACCAGCCGTCCGGCTGCTGCATCCGGTCGCCAACCAGCTACTGACGCGGTGCGGTTTCAAGCGGCGCGCCGACAATCCGAGCACGCTCACGTGTGCATCCCTCGACAAGAACGAGCCTGCCCCACGCCGGCGCGACAACGCATCTCGATTTGTAGATGCGGTTGTCATCCCGAGCGCAGCGAGGGATCTCCTGGGAATGGAGTCTCCGTTCGCTGGAGATCCCTCTCCCGAGCCTGTCGAAGGGGCGCTCGGGATGACAGTCTGATCGGACCACCGTAAGGTCCTTCGCTCACGGCGCTTCAACCAACCCCAAGAAAACGGCGACGCGTCGAGGCCCGTATCGGCCTCGATCCTTGACAGTCGCGCTATCATGTAACATATGAAATTATGTGAGGCGGGATAGTCGATTGTCGGGCGTGCTCCACGTCCTGCTGCATATGGCGGAGCAGGGCGGTCCGGTGACGTCCGAGACCCTGGCCCAGGCGATGGCCACCAACCCGGTTGTGATCCGCCGGATCATGGCCGGCCTGCGCGATCAGGGGTATGTGCGGTCGGAGAAGGGACATGGCGGCGGCTGGACGCTGGCGCGCGATCTGTCGGCGATCACCCTGCGCGATGTCTACACGGCGCTCGGCAGCCCGGCGCTGCTGGCCATGGGAAACCGGACGGAGTCGCCGGGCTGCCTCGTGGAGCAGGCCGTGAATGCCGCGCTCGACCAGGCCTTTCAGGACGCCCAGGCGCTGCTGTTGGCGCGCCTGGGTAGTGTGACCTTGGCCATGTTGAGCGCCGACTTCCACGCCCGTCTGGTGGCGCGCGGTGCATCGCGCGGGCCGCGGCACCACGGACATCATGACGCGAAGGCGCATCGCACACCGCGTCGAGCCGCGCGTTGATCCTGAGGAGGTCTCGCCGTGAGCGATCTGCTGGCCCATTTCGCCGATCCCGACGCGGTCGCGCGCTATGCCGAGGGGCCGCTGCGTTTCGTGCCCGGGGTGACCGATTTGCATCGCATGACGGCGCTCCTGCTGGCGGAGCGCGCGCCGGATGATGCGCGCGTGCTGGTGCTGGGTGCGGGTGGCGGACTGGAGCTGAAAGCCTTCGCCCAGGCCCAGGCGCACTGGACCTTCGACGGCGTCGATCCGTCCCATCCCATGCTGGCGCTGGCCGAGCGCACGCTGGGATCGCTGGCGACACGCGCACGCCTGCATCCAGGCTACATTGATGATGCGCCGCTGGGTCCGTTCGATGCGGCCACCTGTCTGTTGACCCTGCATTTCCTGCCGCCGGACGAGCGACGCCGCACGATGGCCGAGATCCACCGCCGCCTGAAGCCCGGTGCCCCGTTCGTGGCCGCGCATGCCAGCTTTCCGCAAGGCGAGGGCGAACGCGCGTTGTGGCTGCAGCGCTACGCCGCCTATGCGATCGCCGCCGGCGTCGATCCCGAACAGGCGCACGGCGCGCGCGCTGCGGTTGCCGCGCACCTGCACGCGCTCGACCCGGCGCAGGACGAAGCGGTTCTGCGCGATGCCGGCTTCTCGGACGTGAGCCTGTTCTACGCCGCCTTCACCTGGCGCGGCTGGGTCGCCTACGCCTGATGGTCCTGGGAGCGCGGGCGTCCCGCCCGCATTCGCCTGTAGCGCCAGCGGAGGGCGACGTCGTCGGCACTGACATGCACGGGTGCAAGCTTCGCTGTGCCGGTGAGTGCGGGCGAGACGCCCGCGCTCCCAGGACAGATCATCGTGCTCACCGCCTCCGGCGTTTGGCGTAACCGTGTCCGAGGCTCTGCAGGTAGGCACAAAACATGTCGGCCATGGCATCAGCGTACGCGTCGATCTCGGCCGGGGCGCGCGGGCGTTCCGAAAACTGCTTCCCCACCGCGCTCAGGGTCGTTGTGATCAGGCCGCCGGCCAAGGTCCGCGTTGCGTCGGCGGCATCGGGCAGCACCTCCCGCATGAACGCCTGGACCGTGCGCTCTCCCGACGCCTTCGCCGCCTTCGCCTCGGGCGCATCGCGATAGAGTGGGGCGGCATCATCGAGCGCCACCCGGATCGGAGCCTCGTCACATTCCGATCGGATGAAGGCGTGGACCAGGCTGCGCAGGCGATCGAGCGGCGGACTGCGGTCGTCCTCGAGGATGTCCCGCAGCAGGCCGGCGGTCTCGCGCCACTCGTCGCTCTGCAGCCGGAACAGGATCGCGGCCTTGTTGGGGAAGTACTGATACAGCGATCCGACACTGACGCCGGCCCGCTCGGCCACCCGTGTCGTGGTGAAACGCGGCGCGCCTTCCTTCACCAAAACCTGAACAGCAGCATCCAGGATCGCTGCGACAAGGTCCGTTGAGCGGGCCTGCTGGGGCTGTTTTCGCGAGGAAATCCGGGCACTTCGGCGATCGGTCATGACGGTGTGTGGCAATGCGAATCGAAAACACGAAGGATTATTCGTATTTTTGCACCAGGCGCAAGGACGCTCACCACAGACCGGAGATTGGCATGACCACCCTGACCACCGACCCGCTGGCACCCCTGCTGGAGCGCTTGTTCGAGGAGGCTGCGGCGGCCTCGCCGATGACGAGCCCGGCGGTGGCCGATCTTTCCCCCGAGGCGCGATCGCGCCTGATGCGCAGCAGGACCGATTACCGCGACCTCTATGGGCGCCTGAAGGATTTCCCGCTCGCCGTCTCGCGCGAGACCGGCCGGCTGCTCTACATGCTGGCGCGCGGCGGCGGCGCGCGGACGATCGTCGAGTTCGGGACCTCGTTCGGCATCTCGACCCTGCACCTGGCCGCGGCATTGCGCGACAACGGTGGTGGCCATCTGATCACCAGCGAGTTCGAGCCGTCCAAGGTGGCCCGCGCGCGCGCCAATCTGACGGCCGGCGGCCTCATCGACCTCGTCGAGATCCGCGAGGGTGATGCCCTGCAGACCCTGAGTGTCGATCTCCCTGCAACGGTCGACCTGCTGCTGCTCGACGGCGCCAAGGCCCTCTATCCCGACATCCTGGGCCTGGTGGAGAGCCGCCTGCGGCCGGGCGCCGTCATCGTCGCCGACAACGCCGACTACAGCCCCGACTACCTGGCGCGCGTGCGCGCGCCCGCCAACGGCTACCTGTCGACGCCGTTCGGCGAGGACGTCGAGCTGTCCATGCGCATCGGCTGACGGTGGACGCAAGTCCTGGGAGCGCGGGCCTCTGGCCCGCATCGGGCGAAAGCTTTGCTTTCGCCCGACATGAGCGGGCGAGACGCCCGCGCTCCCGGGTCTCGACTGAGCAGACGCAGCGGTCGTGGCGATGAAGGAAATGAAGACGGAAGAACTCTCCCAGGTGAGCCAGGATCTGGTGAATGCGGCACTGAGCGGCGTGAGCGACGTTGAGCTTGTGACGGTTCTGGCCACGTCGCTGGCGGCAGCCGGCCTCGACATCGCCACGATCGAAGTCGCCTGCGATGTCGTTGATCCTGAACGGGCTCAGCATTTCATACGGTGGCGCCGTGGTGTCGGTGACACCGACAACAACATCCTGGCCGTCGGGATTTTCCAGCTCATGCTGGAGGAGGATGTTGCCACGCTTCGGCTCGATGGCGAGAGCGATCTGTTCGCGCCGGCCCTGCAAGGCGGCGCGACGGATGCTGTGGCCTTCGCAAACCATCTCGCGCCCGACGCGACGCTGGGCTTTTTCGATGATGTCATGAGCCTGTTCAGCACCGAGCGACCCGGCGGCTTTACTGCCGCCGAGATTGACCTGCTGCGCCTCGTGACGCCGGTCTTTGCCCTCGCACTGGGCGCGCGCCTGAACGCTACCGCCGCGCGCGTTCTGCTGCAGACCTATCTGGGGCGCAATGCCGCGACAGCCCTGCTCGACGGACGCGTGGGCCTCGGTGAGATCGAACAGATTCGGGCCGTTGTCCTCTATTGCGACCTGGTCGAATTCACCAACCTGACCGAAAGGCTGGATGCCCGCTCGCTCATCGACCATCTCAATCTTTTCTTCGAGACGATGACGCGGCCGGTGTCCCGGGCAGGCGGACAGGTGTCGGGCCATGTCGGCGATGCCGTCGTCATGTTCTTCCCGATCGCCGCGGCACAAGGCGAGGGACCTCTGTGCGCCGTGGCGGTAAAAGCCGCCCTCGAAGGGCTGCAAGCCCTGGCGGCGTTGAACGCCATGCCAGACCGCCGGTCACAGCCGCCGCTGCGAGCCCGGATCGGCATCGACATCGGCGAAGTCGTTCACGGCAACATCGGCTCGGCGGGTCGCTTCTCGTTCACGATCATCGGCACACCGGTCAACCGCGCCGCCCGTCTGCAAGCCCTTGCCAAGGACGTTGGCGCCACCATGCTCATGACCGCCAATCTGGCCCAGGCGGCGGGCGTCCACGGCAGCACCTTCGGCCAACACGCACTCCGAGGTTTCGACCGGCCTGTCGACGTTGTCGGGTTCGGCCCTCTCGCCCCACGAGAGCGGGGAGCGTGCGGGGTACGATTGAAAATAGCTTCATGGTGAGCCTGTCGAACCATGAAGCGATTCGCACCGGCGTCAGAAGATGAATGCGATCTTCATTGTCCCCCTTGCTCGATGCGGGTCTGCACCATCTCGCGCAGCTTCGCCTTCTGGATTTTGGTGCCGTTGGCGCTGGATGTGACTGGGAAGGCGTCCATCACCAGCACGCGCACCGGCACCTTGTGCCGTGCCAGCCGGTGGGCCGAGTGCCCGATGATGGCGGCCTCGTCCGGCACCGCGCCGGCATCGGCGATCACGCAGGCCACCGGTCGCAACTCGCCCTTCAGCGGCACGCCCACGACCTGACACTCGGCCACGCCGTCGCACTGCTGGACGATCGCCTCGATCTCGGCCGGGCTCACCAGGTAGCCGCCCAGGCGCAGCGTATCGCCCATGCGCGCCAGGTACACGAAGCTGCCGTCGGGCCGCGTGAAGCCGAGATCGCCGCTGCGGAAGTAGCCGTCCTCGGTGAAGGCCTGGGCC
>DATEIF010000841.1:0-8627 GCA_035279205.1 Vineibacter sp. | reverse complement strand
CTGGGCTGGTACATACCGGTCCTGGCGACATGGCTGCCCGATTCGATCGGGCGGCTGATCTATCCGATCGACAAGACCAGCTTCGACCCGCTGCGCCTGGTGCATTTCCTGGCCGTGGCATACCTCATTGCCCGCGTGACGCCACCCGGCGCCGCCTTTCTGCAGCGCTGGTACGCCCAGCCCCTGCGACGCTGCGGCGAGCACTCGCTGGCCATTTTTTGCCTCGGGACCTTCCTGTCGTTTGTCGGCTACGTGGTTGTCGGCACCTATGCGGAAACTGTATCGCACCCGATGCTGCTGGATGTCGCGGTCAGCATCGCCGGACTCGCTATCATGGTGGGAGCAGCGTATTTTGCACATTGGTACAAGAGTCCCGACAAGAGTACGGACAAGCGTTCAGACATCGTCCGCCGCCCGCCACCTGTCCCGGCGTCCGTTGACGCTGCGCCTGAGACCGACGTGTCCGATCCTCGACCCATCCAGCCCGCCGCCCCCGAGATCATCGACCTGGCCCCCACCACCGCCCGACGCAGCGCGCTGTCGACCGCCGTGGGCGCCGCGCTCGCGGCTCTGTTGCTGATCGCCACCCCCGAGCCGGCGCTGGCCGGTCCCGACAAATGTCCGGTCGCGCCCGAGAACCTGGACCTCGGCACGGCGCTGCCGCGGGTCAAGGCCGCGGTGCGGGAACGCAAGAAAGTGGTGATCGTGGCACTGGGCTCGTCGTCGACCCAGGGACACGGTACGACGGCCGACGTCAACACCTACCCCCGCCAGATGGAAATCACGCTGGCGCGCCAGTTCCAGGACGTCCGCCTGAAGTTCAACATGTTCAACAAGGGCATCGGCGGGCAGGACGTCACCGAAATGCTCGAGCGGCTGGAGCGTGACGTCATTTCACGCGACCCCGACCTGGTGATCTGGCAGGCCGGCACCAATGCCGCGCTGCGCGGCATGCCGCTTGATGTTTTCAAGCTGAAGCTCGCGACCGGGGTCGACCGGGTCAAGAAGGCTGGCGCCGACGTCGTGCTGATGACGCCGCAATATGTGCCGGCCGTGATCGCGCTGACCAACGAGGACGACTACATCGGCGCCATGGAGACCATCGCGCGCGAGCACGGCGTCGGCGTCTTCAAGCGGTTCCAGATCATGCGCGACTGGGTGACGGGCGAGCATATGCCCTACGCCCAGTTCATGGTCACCGACGGCCTGCATCTCAACGATTTCGGCCAGCGCTGCATGGGCAAATTGCTGGCCAAGGCCGTGGGGATGACCATCCACGAGCGCTGAAAGCGCTCGGCGGTCTGCGTCATGTTGACGCGTTCCGGGCGGGAAACACGCCGCACGCGCATTATTGAGGCGGCACTCCTATCGGTTCCGAAGCCGGTGGAACTTTGTTCCATTCCAACGTGTTTTAGCCGCTCTTCTTAAACTGGCCGTGCGCCAAACAGACCACGGTCGCCTGTTCAGGCGACCTATCTTTAGACGCTACGGGTATGGACGCAAAATCCGCATTCACGCTTTTCTACCCACCGAGTCAACGCGTTAGAGACGCTCGCGTCACGCCTGCTGAATATACTCGGGCACCAAGATATTGAGTGTCAGCGGTTTTTGACTCTTTTGCAGTCTTAACGTAGGTGTTGATTTGCGTTCAGAAACAACGGGTAACGGGACTCTATGGGGATGGGGTCTCGACTGCCTTCTGAACGCGGTCGGTGCGTGCCGGTGGGCACGCGGAGTCCGGGGGTTCAGTCAGGAAGGGAAACGATGTCGGTTTCGAGCGGCAAGGCGGACGCCTTCGGCCGTTTCGGGGGTTCGAACTGTACACGGCAGTCTGCCGCGCCAGGGCGGAAGCATTGATCTGACCGCGGCCCGATCCGTGGTCATGCTCCGCTGCTGTCACAGGACCAGTCGGTCGTCGCGCAGACTGAGTGTTCGTTCGCCTTCGAATGATCGAAATCGCATGACAATCCCGTCCGTGGAGGTGACGTGCGTGCAATGCCCGTTCAGCAATCGGTGACAAGCGGCGACAAAGCCGTGGCGGCCTCGGTGCACTGAGACCGTCCGATGGCGCGCGTCCTGTCCGTCTCGGGCCAGCGCATCACGGCGCTCGGCGAAGGCTGGGAACTGACGGCGACGGCACCCCATGCGGTGTCGGCGCCGGCGGACCTGGCCGGGTCGCGCCCGTGGTCGGCCGCCAGCGTGCCGGGCACGGCGGCGCAGGCGTGGCGCGATGCCGGCCAATGGACACTCGCGTCACCGGCGGCCCTGCATGATCGTGACGTGTGGTATCGCACGCGTTTTGCGGCCGACGGTGCGCACGCGTTGCGGTTCCACGGGTTGGCAACGTTGGCCGAGGTCTGGCTCAACGGCGTCGCGCTGCTGCGGTCGGACAACATGTTCCATGCGCACGAGGTGGCGGCGGACCTGCGTGGCGACAACGAGCTCTGCATCGCCTTTCGCGCCCTGCACCCCGCACTTGCCCGCAAGAAGGGCCGGGCCCGCTGGCGCCCGCGCATGATCGAGCCGGCCAGCTTGCGTTTCGCGCGCACCACGCTGCTGGGTCACATGCCGGGCTGGTGTCCCTCGGTGCATGCGGTCGGCCCCTGGCGGCCGGTCGAGCTGGTCGCGCAAACCGGGCCGCTGCGCGTGCAGCATGCCGATCTGCGCACGCACGTGGACGGCACCACCGGCGTGCTGGCGCTGACGCTGACGGTCGACTGGGCCGGCGCCCGTCAAGCCGACGCCGTCGTGCAGGTTGGCGCCGTGCGCGCGCCGCTGGTCTGGCAGGATGCACGGACCCTGCGCGGCGAGGTGCGCATTGCCGACGTCGCGCTGTGGTGGCCGCACACGCACGGCACGCCGGCGCTGCATGCCGTGCGCGCCTCGATCGGCGACGCCACCATCGATCTGGGCCACGCCGGGTTTCGGACCATCACCGTCGATCGCGGCCCGGACGACAACGGTTTCGCCCTGACGGTCAACGGCGTGCGCGTCTTCTGCCGCGGCGCCTGCTGGAGCAGCGCGGATCCGGTGTCGCTGCCCGGCACGCGTGCCGCCTACGCGCCGTGGCTGCAGCGCATGCGCGATGCCGGCATGAACATGGTGCGCGTGGGCGGCACCATGGTGTACGAGAGTGACGATTTCTTCGCGCTGTGCGATGAGCTAGGGCTGCTGGTGTGGCAGGACTTCATGTTCGCCAACCTCGATTATCCGGCCAACGATCCGGCGTTCACCGACAGCGTCCGGCGCGAAGCCGACCAGTTGCTGGACCGCACCCAGGCCAACCCGTCGCTGGCGGTGCTGTGCGGTGGCAGCGAAGTCGCCCAGCAGGCCGCCATGCTGGGCCTGCCGCGCGCCGCCTGGCGCGGCCCGCTGTTCGACGAGATCCTGCCGGCGGCGGTGCACCAGGCGCGGCCCGACGTGCCTTACGTGGCGAACTCGCCGGTTGGCGGCGCCCTGCCTTTTGCCGCCAACAGCAGCGTCTCGCACTATTACGGCGTCGGCGCCTACCTGCGGCCGCTCGACGATGCGCGTCGCGCCGAGGTGCGCTTCGCCAGCGAGTGCCTGGCGTTCGCCAACGTGCCGGAGACGGCCACGGTGGCACGGGTGCTGGATGGCGGCGAAGCCGCCCCCCATCATCCCAAGTGGAAGGCGCGCGTGCCGCGCGATGCCGGCGCCTCCTGGGATTTCGAGGATGTACGCGACCACTATCTGCACCTGCTCTACGGCGTCGATCCGCTGACGCTGCGCTACGGCGATCTCGACCGTTATCTGCGCCTGTCGCGGGCCGTGACCGGCGAGGTGATGGAAGAGGTCTATGCCGAATGGCGCCGCGGTCGTTCGACCTGCGCCGGCGGCCTGGTGTGGATGTACCAGGACCTGTGGCCCGGCGCCGGCTGGGGCGTCGTCGATGCGCTGGGCGCGCCGAAAGCCGCCTGGCATGCGCTCAAGCGTGCCTTCCGGCCGGTGCAGGTGAACCTCACCGACGAAGGCGTGAACGGGCTTGCCGTGCACGTGCTGAACGAAACGGCGAACCCCGTGGCCGCCACGCTGTCGCTGGTCTGCCTGCGCGACGGCGCCGTGCCGGTGCTGCGCGCCGAGCGCGCGCTGGTGCTCGAGCCGCGGTCGGCGCAGGAGATCGCGGCAGCGTCGCTGAGCGACGCGTTTTTCGACATCACCTACGCCTATCGCTTCGGGCCGGCACCGCACGACGTGACCGTGGCGGCGCTGACCGACAGCCAGGGCAACCGCCTGGCCGAGGCGTTTCACTTCCCGCAGGGTCGCGGCGCGGCGCGCAGCGCGCTGGGCTTGTCGGCCCTGCTGGAGACTGGCGATGGCGGCTGGGCCCTGCGACTGCGGGCCGAGCGGTGCGCCCAGTCGGTGCACATCGAGGATGAAGGATTTCGCGCCGAAGACGAGTGGTTCCACCTCGCCCCGGGGATCGAGCGGGTGGTGCGGCTCATCGCGCGCGACGCGGCGTCGGGTGCCGTTCCCGACGGCGAGGTGCATGCGTTGAACGGCCTATCTCCCGTGCGTTTCAGGAGATCGTCATGACGCCTGTGGTGTTTGGCGGCTGCTTCGGCTGGCATCATCCCGCGGCGGGGAACCGCGGGGTGGTGCTGTGCGCGCCGCATGGCTACGAGGAGCTCTGCATCCATCGCCAGTGGGGCCATCTGGCCCAGCGACTGGCGGACGCCGGGCTGCCGACCTTGCGCTTCGACTATCGCGGCACCGGCGATTCCGTCGGCCACGACGAGGAGCCGCAGCGCCTGCGTGCCTGGCTCGACAGCATCCATGACGCCGTACGCTGGATGCGCGAGCAGATCGGTGTCACCGAGGTGGCCCTGGTCGGCCTGCGCGTGGGCGGCGCCCTGGCGGCACTGGCCGCCAAGGAGCTGGGCGATGTCGACATGCTGGCCCTGCTGGTGCCGACGATCTCGGGCCGCGCCTACACGCGTGAGATGAAGGCGCTGGCCGCCTTCTCGCCGATGCCCGACAACGCGCCGCTGCCGCCGTCGCCCGACGACATCGAGGCCGGCGGCTTCGTGCTGAGCGCCGAGACGGTCGAGGCGCTCAAGCGCGTCGATCTGCGTCAGCTCGACGGCCTGCCGGCGCCGCGCGTGCTGTTCATGCCGAGCAACGACGGACCCGTCGAAAAGGCGCTGGCCAAGACCCTGCGCGACGCCGGCGCCGATCTGCAGGTCGCACCGTTCGACGGTTTCGAGGAGTTCATCTGCGAGGTGCATTACGGCCAGCGCACGCCGGAAGCAGCCTTCACGACCTTGACGACATGGCTGACGACGGGTGCGCCGGCGGCCGTGATGGCGAGCGAACCGCGGCAGACCGCGCGCCTGGAGATGCCGGAGGCTTTCGAGACGCCGTTCTTCTTCGGCGACGAGGCCCGCCTGTTCGGCATCTGCTGCGAGCCGCGGCCGGAGGTTGCCGACCGCACGGCGCCGGCGGTGATCTTCGTCAACACCGGCCACCACCATCATATCGGCGCCAACCGCATGGCGGTCACCATGGGCCGGCGGCTGGCGGCGCGCGGCATCACGTCGATGCGCCTCGACATTGCCGGCCTGGGCGACAGCCAGGCCTGGCAGGGCCGCCCGGAAAACAAGCTGTACGACAAGGCCGCCTGCGCCGACATCCGCGCCGCCATGGATTGCCTGGAGGCGCAGGGCCATCGCGAGTGCGTCCTGATCGGGCTGTGCTCGGGCGCCTATCTGTCGTTCTACACGGCGCTGCAGGACACCCGCGTGATCAGCCAGGTGATGATCAACCTGCAGCGCTTCATCTGGCGCGAGGGCGACAGCCTGGCGGTGGCCACGCGCACCAACTCGACCCGCATGCGCGATCTGGGCGGCGAGTTCGCCGGCGCGCTGCGCAAGACCGAGGCGCTGCGTCGCCTGCTCAAGGGCGGCCGCAAGGAATGGACCACGGCCTGGGCCATCCTGCGTCGCACCGTTGAGTTGACCCGCTCCGAGATCGGCAAGGCGACCTATGCGCTGTTCGGTGTCGAGGGCGAGGTCCCGCGCGCGTTCCGGCTGCTGTCGCAGCTGGGCACCGATACCCTGCTGGTGTACTGCGTCGACGATCCCGGCCTGGCCGAGCTGGAGATGCACAGCCTGCGGCTCGAAGGCACGCGCCTGCTCGGGCAGAAGCGGGTGGCCGCCGAGATGATCGACGGCGCCGACCACACGCTGACGCGGCGCTGGGCGCGCGATCGCCTGGCCGAGATCATCGAGACGCACGTCGCCACGCGACGGCGCCCCACCGCGCGGCCCAGCACCGACAAGAAATCCGCCTCAAGCTGGAAACCGGCCCAAGCCGCGTAATTTCCCTCCCCCACGCAGTGGGGGAGGTGGCCGAAGGCCGGAGGGGGACGCCACGTGGTGTTTCTCGTTGAGAGACCACGTCGGGTCCCCTCCGGCCCGTCGGGCCACCTCCCCACTACGTGGGGAGGAAGATTCTACAGAAAACCGCGGATCTCGCTCAGGAAGCCGTCGAGGCGGTCGTGGTGCACCCAGTGGCCGGCGCCCTCGAACGAGACCACCTTGGCGTTGGAAAAATGCCGGATGCGGCCGTCGTCCTGCGGGTTGGATGCCCAGCTTTCCTTGCCGTAGACCAGCAGGGTCGGGCAGGTGATGCGCGACCACAGATGCTCGACATCCTCGTTGGTCATGTCGTAGGGCGCCCACGCGCGCACGTAGTTGTCGAACTTCCAGCTGTAGGTGCCGTCCTCGTTCTGGTTCACGCCATGCTGGGTCAGGTGGCGCGCCTGCTCGGGCGACAGGTGCTTGTTCTCGTCCTGCATGCGCTTGAAGGCGTCCTCGATCGAGGCGTAGCGCCGCGGCAGGCGGCCCGACAGGCCGCGCTGCTCGTCGATCCAGGTGCGCATGCGCTCGTCGATCATGCGCTTGCCGCGCTCGGCCAGCATCTTGGGTGACGGGCCCAGACCTTCGATGGCGACCAGCTTGCGCACCTGCTCGGGATAGATGCCGGCATAGCGCAAGGTGATGTTGCCGCCCAGCGAGTGCGCCACGATGGTTACCGGCGCCAGCCCCTGCTGATGGACCAGCTGCGCCAGGTCGTACACGTAGCCTGCCATCGAGTAGTTGCCGTCGGGCGACCACTGGCTGTCGCCATGCCCGCGCAGGTCGGGCGCGATCACATGCCAGTCCTTGCGCAGGGCGGCGGCCACCCAGTCCCAGTTGCGGCAATGGTCGCGTCCGCCATGCACCAACAGCAGCGGCGGCGCCCCGGGATTGCCCCAGTCGACATAGTGCAGCCGCAGGCGCTGGGAAAAGTAGATGCGAGAGGTTGGCCCGACGGGGTCGATGGTCGCTGTCATTGCCTGCGGCTCGAAAGGTCACGGATTGCCGCCCGGCGGCGGCAGCCCTTCCATATCAGGATTCTGCGGGCCTGCCATACACCCCGCTGCTTGTCGGGCGGGATTGGCCGCGTGCTATGGTCGGGGCGAACGGAAGGATGCCTGGATGGATACGCACGTGCGCATGGATAGCGGCCTGGAGAACGAGTTTCAGAACCTGCACGAGTTCGTGACGGCGGCGCGCGGCAAGCTGCCGCCGCGCATCTGGGACTACCTGGTCGGCGCCGCCGAAACCGAAACCACGATGAAGCGCAACCGCCAGAGCCTCGATTCCATCGCCTTCCGCCCGCGCGTGCTGCGCGATGTTTCGACCTACGATGGCAGCAGCCGGTTGTTCGGAAAACCTCTGCGCCTGCCCATCATGCTGGCCCCCATCGGCTCGCTCGAGTCGTTCGATCCCGGCGCCGGCGTGACGGTGGCCAAGGCGGCCGAGCGCTTTGGCGCAGCCATGCTGCTGAGCTCGGTGACCACGCTGGAAATCGAGTCGGTCGGCAAGGCGGCCGGCGGCTGCAAGATCTTCCAGCTCTATGTCCGCGGCGATGACGCGTGGATCGACGAGCGCGTGAAGCGCGCCGTCGACTCGGGCTACGACGCCTTCTGCATCACCGTCGACACGGCCGTCTACAGCCGCCGCGAGCGCGACATCGCGCGCCGCTTCGTGAAGCCGTGGCGCCAGAACCTCAGCGGCACCGACTACCAGGCCGCGCTCAGCTGGAAGAACATCGAGCACTTCAAGAAGACGCATCGCATTCCGCTGGTGCTCAAGGGCATCGCCACCGCCGAGGACGCCGAGATCGCCTGCCAGCACGGCGTCGACGTGATCTACGTCTCCAACCACGGCGGCCGCCAGCTCGACCATGGGCGGGGCATCATGGAGGTGCTGCCCGAGGTGCTGGCCGCCGTGAAGGGCCGCGCCCGCGTCGTGGTCGACGGCGGCTTCAGCCGCGGCAGCGACGTGGTGAAGGCGATCGCCATGGGCGCCGATGCCGTCGGCATCGGCCGCCTGTTCTGCTACGGCCTGGCCGCGGCGGGCGAGGCCGGCATCGTGCGCGTGCTGGAGCTGCTGGAGAACGAGATCCGCAGCTGCCTGGGCCTGCTCGGCGCCACGCGCCTGGCCGATGTCGACAAGTCCTACCTGCACGCCGCGACACCCGTCGTGGCGCCGCACGTCCACAGCGCCTTCCCCCTGCTGGGCGAGGGGTATTGAGAATTCACCTCCCCACGCAGTGGGGAG
>DATEIF010000840.1:0-14121 GCA_035279205.1 Vineibacter sp. | reverse complement strand
GCCGATCCTCGTTGCCGGCTTCAACAGCGGTGACACCGACCAGGACGATCTCCTCGACGTTGGAGAGACCTGGCACTACACCGCATCGCATACCGTCACTCAGGACGATCTCGACACCAATGGCGGCGGCGACGGTGACATCGACAATACCGCGACGGCTCACGGCACCGGCGTTAACGACGTCAGCGCTGATGCCTCGGTCCTGGTCGAGCAGCACAAGGCGCTGTCGATCACCAAGTCCGGTTCGGTGCCGGGTAACACCGCCGATGCCGTCGGCGAGACGGTGTCCTGGACCATCGACGTCGGCAACGCCGGCAATGCTGCTGTCGCCAATGTCACGGTGACAGATTCCCTGGCCCCCGACGTCGCACCGATCCTGGTTGCCGGCTTCAACAGCGGTGATACGGACCAGGATAACCTGCTCGACGTCGGTGAGACCTGGCACTACACCGCCTCGCACACGGTCACCCAGGATGACCTCGACACCAACGGCGGTGGCGACGGCGACATCGACAATACCGCGACGGCTCATGGCACCGGCGTCGACGACGTCAGCGCTGATGCCTCGGTCCTGGTCGAGCAGCACAAGGCGCTGTCCATCACCAAGAGTGGCACGGTTCCGGGCAACACCGCAGACGCCGTCGGCGAGACGGTGTCCTGGACCATCGACGTCGGCAACGCCGGCAATGCCGCCGTCGCCAATGTCACCGTCACCGATCCTCTCGCCCCCGACGTGGCGCCGATCCTCGTTGCCGGCTTCAACAGCGGTGACACCGACCAGGACGATCTCCTCGACGTTGGAGAGACCTGGCACTACACCGCATCGCATACCGTCACTCAGGACGATCTCGACACAAACGGCGGTGGCGACGGCGACATCGACAACACTGCCACAGCTCATGGCACCGGCGTCGACGATGTCAGCGCTGATGCTTCGGTCCTGGTCGAACAACACAAGGCACTGTCGATTACCAAATCCGGCACCGTGCCGGGCGGCACTGCCGATGCTGTCGGCGAAACCGTGTCCTGGACCATCAATGTCGGCAACGCCGGCAACGCCGCCGTCGCCAATGTTACAGTCACTGATCCGCTGGCCCCCGACGTCGCCCCTGTGCTGGTTGCCGGCTTCAACAGCGGCGACACCGATCAGGACAACCTGCTCGACGTCACTGAGACCTGGCACTACACCGCCTCACACACCGTCACCCAGGCTGACCTCGACACCAATGGCGGTGGCGACGGCGATATCGACAACACCGCGACCGCTCACGGTACTGGCGTCAATGATGTCAGCGCCTCCGCCGATGTCCTGATCGATCGCACGGTCGACCTGTTCGGCTACAAGTTCGGTGATCTCAACGGCAACGGGACCTGGGACAAGGGCCAGGGCGAGGCTGGCCTTGCCAACTGGACCATCGAGTTGCATGAGGACACCAACCACAGCGGCCAGCTCGACGCCGGTGATGCCCTGGTGGCATCGACCACGACAGGCGCCGATGGCTCGTACCTCTTCGACGACGTCGCGGTGGCGGGCCACACCTACTTCCTCAACGAGGTGCTGCAGGACGGCTGGAAACAGACCGCGCCGTCAGGCGGCACCTTCACGGTGCATGTCGATGCGGGCTCGCAAACCTTCGACGAATTCGATTTCGGCAACCAGATGATCACTGGCCCGGGCGTGCGCACGCCCGGCTTCTGGAGCAACAATGGCGCCCCGTTCTGGGACGCCAAGGCGGACAACGGCAAGCACGCCGACGATCCGTGCTTCCCCGGCGGCGAGCTGGTCTATCAGGTCGACAGCAACAAGTCCGGTGGGTTCGACGTCAATGACAAGGCCGGCCTGCTGATCGGCGACTACGACAAGAACGGCCTCACGGGAAGTGGCGAGGACACGTTCTTCATTACGCTGACTGATGCGATGAAGGTCATCAACGCATCGCAGAAGGACCTGCAGGACGGCCGCTGGGTGCTCGCGCGTGACGCGGTCGCCAGCTGGCTGAACTACCTGGCCGGCAATCCGATCGGCACGGTCGATCCGAACGACGGCGCCTATTCGCCGCGCGAAGCGCTCAACGACGCCATCGACTGGCTACAGGTCACGACCGGCGGCAACAACACCTCGACCTTCGGCAGCTGGCCGGGCGGTGGCGCCGTGGTCAAGCAGAACTCTGCATCCTGGAACACCGGCCTCGAGGCCGAGGCGGCGCGCGCCGGCGTCGAGCCCGGTGGCAATTACATCCACCAGCAGCTCGACGAGTACAACAATACCGGCTCGATCGACGGCAAGTTCTACGCCTTCGACGGCGACAATTGCGGTGCTGATCAGCACTTCGTGCAGTACGCCACCATGCTGAAGAGCGCGGAGGACCTGCATCTGATCTGACTCGGCGCGTGGCGGCTTCAGGGCCGTCGCGCGCCTCGGCCTGCCGTTCCCGCAGCGGCAGGCCGATTTTTCAAAGTCGGCTGGGCGCCCGCCAATTTTCTGGAAGCGCCCCTCGGAAGGCGAGATGATGTCCGTACGCCCGCATCGCGATGAACAGGCGCCCACGATCCTGCAGGCGGCGTTGCGCCGTTGCCGGCAGCAATTCGTCGGCGTCGGCCTTTTCAGCCTGGCCGTCAATCTGCTGACGCTGACGACGGCGCTCTACATGATGCAGCTGTTCGATCGCGTGCTGGCGTCGCGCAGCATGGACACCCTGCTCTACCTCAGCCTGGTGGCGGCGCTGGCGCTAGCGTTCCAAGGTGCGCTGGAGGCGGCCCGGGCCCTGGTGCTGAGCCGCACCAGCGCCTGGATCGAGCACGTTGTCGGACCGGAGGTATTCGAGCGTGGCCTGGAGGCCCGCCTACGCGGGACGCGCTACGGCATGGAGGGCCTGCGCGATCTCGGCACCTGCCGCGGATTTCTCGGCAGCCCGGCGATGATGTCGCTCTACGATCTGCCCTGGGTGCCGATCTATCTCGCCGTCGCCTTCCTCTTTCACCCGATCATCGGCTGGATCGCAGCGGAGGGCGTTGTCGTCCTCTTCACGCTGACGCTACTGACTCACTGGCTGTCCGGCGCCTACCTGAAACGCGCCAACAGCGACGCCATGCACCTCAATCGCCATACCGAAGCGGTATCGCGCAATGCAGAGGTCATCGACAGCATGGGCATGGTGCCGGCGATCAAACGGCATTGGCAGGCCCAGGTGGCGTTGATGGCAGCCGACCAGCAACGCGCCGCCGACATCACGGGCATCCTGCTGGCCATCAGCAAGTTCATGCGCGTGCTGATCCAGGTTGCCTGCCTGGGAGCCGGCACCTACCTGGCGCTGCAGAACGAGATCACCGGCGGTGCCATGGTGGCCGCCTCGATCATCATGGGCCGGGCGCTGGCGCCGGTCGAGCAGGTGATCGGTACCTGGAAGCAGTTCACGGCCGCCCGCCAGAGCTATCGGCGACTGACGCTGCATCTCGGTCAAGCCCGCCTGCGCCCGGCCGGCATCCCCCTGCCTGAGCCCGACGGCCGGCTCACGGTCGATCGCGTCACCTATGCGTTCACGGGCAGCCGCGTCTCCATGATCAAGAGCATCACGTTCGCACTGGAGCCGGGAGAGTCGCTGGCCGTGCTCGGTCCGTCGGCGGCCGGCAAGACGACCCTGGCCCGCCTGCTGATCGGCGCGACGGAACCCTCCGTCGGTGCGGTGCGGCTGGACGGCGCCAATGTCTTCACGTGGCCGCGCGAGGATCTGGGACGCCACCTCGGCTATCTGCCGCAGGATGTCGAGCTGTTCGACGGCACGGTGTTCGCCAACATCGCCCGCTTCGACGACGCTGATCCGGCCGAGGTCATCGCCGCGGCGCAGCTCGCCGGCTGCCACGACATGATCCTGCGGCTGCCCAACGGCTACGAGACGGAAATCGGCGAGGGCGGTGCGATGCTGTCCGGCGGCCAGCGGCAGCTGGTCGGCCTGGCCCGCGCCTTGTTCCGCGATCCCCGGCTGGTGGTCCTCGACGAGCCCAACGCCAACATGGATACCGAAGGTGAAATGGCGTTGATGCATGCCCTTGAAAACCTCAAGGCGCGACAGGCCACGGTCATCTTGATCACGCACCGGCCAGCGCTGGTGCAATCGGTCGACAAGGTCCTGGTGATGCGCGACGGCGTTGCCGAGAGCTTCGGGCCACGCGACGAGGTGATGAAGCGCCTGATCAAGCCCGTCGCCCGGCCGGCATCGGCCCCCGCCCCATCGCGGGTCACGCTGACGACGCATCGCGCCGAGCAAGGTGCATCATGAGACCGTCGAAGACCCGCATCCTGATCGACGGCCGGCCGTCGACCCGCCTGCCGATGCTGATCGGCATGGGCGCCATCGTGCTGTTCGCCGCCACGTTCGGCGCCTGGAGTTCCGTAGCGCCCCTGGCGTCCGCCGCCATCGCACCCGGCGCCATCAAGGCCGAAGGCAGCCGGCGCACCGTGCAGCACCTGGAAGGCGGCATCGTGCGCGAGCTTCTGGTGCGCGATGGCGACAAAGTCGAAGCCGGCCAGGTTATCGCGCGCCTGGATGACGTCGCCAGCGTCGCCCAGCATGCCGCCCTGAGATCGCAGCGCATCGCGATCATGGCGCAGCAGGCGCGGCTTGCGGCCGAGTTCGCGGGGCTGCGCGAGATCACCTGGCCCGACGAGATCGGGCGGGAGAAGCACGACCCGCGCGTGGCCGACGCCATCGCCGCCCAGACCGCGCTGTTCATCAGCCGCCGCACGGCGCTGGAAAGCCAGCTCAAGGTCCTCGCCGAGCGCATCGAGCAGGCCAACGCCACCATCACCAGCGCGCAGGCGCAGATCAAGTCGCAGAGCGAGCAGGTCGAACTGCTGCGCAGCGAGATCGCGATCGTGGCCGAGGTGGTGCGGATGGGCCTGGAAAAGAAGGCCCGCCTGCTCAGCCTCCAGCGCCAGGAGGCGGCGCTGCTCGGCAATCGCGGTGATCTGGAGGCGCAGATCGCCCGCGGCGAGGCCAGCATCGCGGAGAACCGCGCCCAGATGAGATCGCTGCGCGACCAGCAGATCAACGATGTCGCCAACGAGCTGACCGACGTGCGCCAGAAGCTGATCGAGGCCCAGGAGAAGGAAAAGCAGGCAGCCGACATCGCCGTGCGGCGCGACATCGTGGCGCCGGTCGGCGGCAGCGTGCTGAACTCGCGCTTCTTCACCGTCGGCGGTGTCGTCAAGCCGGGTGATCCGGTGCTCGACATCGTGCCCGCCGATGACCGGCTGGTGGCCGAAGTGCAGGTCGCGCCCGGCGACATCGACGTCGTGCACAGCGGACTTACCGCGCAGGTCCGCCTGCCCGCCTTCAAGCAGCGCCTGGTACCGTTCCTGAGTGGCAAGGTCGTCTTCGTGTCGGCCGACGCCGTCGTCGACGACAAGGCGCAAAAATCCTTCTATCGCGCGCATATTGTGCTCAACGACGGCGAGCTGGCGCGGCTGCGCGACGTCCAGCTCACGCCGGGCATGCCCGTGGAAGGCCTGATCCTGGTCGGCGAGCGGACGTTCCTGGAGTATCTCGTACAGCCGCTGCGGGACAGCTTCGCGCGGGCTTTCCGCGAGCAATAGCCCGATCGCTGTCGCCCGGGAGCCACCCGCGGGTGAAATCGCCTGGCCCGTGTCGGGGCCGTGCCTGGCCGTTCGTCCTTGAGGCACTTTCAGCCTCAAGGAGTATCGAACCGTGACGACGACAGCAACGACAAACCGAGGACAGATCTGGACCGGACGTGTCCTGAGCGGGCTGGTCATCCTGTTCCTGGTCTTCGACGGCGGGATCAAGCTGGTGCCGATCGCGCCGGTGACGGATGCGATGGCGCAGCTCGGCTATCCGGCGAGCGAGACCATGGCCCGCGGCCTTGGAATCCTGCTGCTGCTGTGCACGCTGCTCTATGCCGTGCCACGCACCGCGATCCTCGGCGCCATCCTGCTGACGGGGTATCTCGGCGGCGCCATTGCCACCCACCTGCGGGTCGACAGCCCCGTCTTCAGCCACCTGCTGTTCGGGCTGTATCTGGGCCTCATGGCATGGGGCGGCCTGGCCCTGCGCGACCGCCGGCTGCTCACCCTTCTCCCGCTGGCCGGGCGGCGCGTCTGAGCGCCCGGATCGCAGCGCCAGGTCCGGCCGGACGGTACCCAGCCGGCGGGCTCATCGCCCGCCGATGGTGGCTTTGCCAAACCATGGCACGGCATTAGAGTGGGTCCGTTGCTTTCAGTCCGCCCTGTCGAGCGGACATGAAGTCTCCTTGGAGTCTCCGATGACGAGAGACTCCGCGCGTCGCTCGACGATGAGGGCGGATGCTTCAGTAGGGAGAACGGGCCATGGCAGCCAAGGACGTCAAATTCTCCACCGAGGCGCGCGAGAAGATGCTAAAGGGCGTCGACATCCTCGCCAACGCCGTGAAGGTCACGCTGGGCCCCAAGGGCCGCAACGTCGTGCTCGACAAGTCGTTCGGCGCGCCGCGCGTCACCAAGGACGGCGTCGCCGTTGCCAAGGAAGTCGAGCTCGAGGACAAGTTCGAGAACATGGGCGCCCAGATGGTGCGCGAGGTGGCGTCCAAGACCAGCGATGCCGCCGGCGATGGCACCACCACCGCGACTGTCCTGGCGCAGGCCATCGTCAAGGAAGGCGCCAAGGCGGTCGCGGCCGGCATGAACCCGATGGACCTCAAACGCGGCATCGATGTCGCGGTCGAGGCGGTGCTCGAGGATCTCAAGAAGAACGCGCGCAAGATCACCAAGAACGACGAGATCGCCCAGGTCGGCACCATCTCGGCCAACGGCGACAAAGAGATCGGCAAGTTCCTGGCCGAGGCGATGCAGAAGGTCGGCAACGAGGGCGTGATCACGGTCGAGGAAGCCAAGAGCCTGGAGACCGAGCTCGAGGTCGTCGAAGGCATGCAGTTCGACCGCGGATACGTCTCGCCTTATTTCGTCACCAACGCCGACAAGATGCGGGCCGAGCTGGAGGACGTCTATATCCTGGTGCACGAGAAGAAGCTCTCGAACCTGCAGGCGATGCTGCCGGTGCTCGAAGCGGTGGTGCAGTCGGGCAAGCCGTTGCTGATCATCGCCGAGGATGTCGAGGGCGAGGCGCTGGCGACGCTGGTGGTCAACAAGCTGCGTGGTGGGCTGAAGGTAGTCGCCGTCAAGGCGCCCGGCTTCGGCGACCGCCGCAAGGCCATGCTGGAGGATATCGCCATCCTGACCGGCGGCACGGCGATCTCGGATGATCTCGGCATCAAGCTGGAGAACGTGACACTCGACATGCTGGGCCGTGCCAAGCGGCTGGTGGTCGAGAAGGAGAACACCACGATCGTCGACGGCGCCGGCACCAAGAAGGACATCGCCGCGCGCGTGCAGCAGATCCGGGCGCAGATCGAGGAAACCACCTCGGACTACGACAAGGAGAAACTGCAGGAACGCCTGGCCAAGCTGTCGGGCGGCGTCGCGGTGATCCGCGTCGGCGGCGCCACCGAGGTCGAGGTCAAGGAGCGCAAGGACCGTGTCGACGATGCCATGCACGCCACCAAGGCTGCCGTCGAGGAAGGCGTCCTGCCCGGCGGCGGCGTGGCGTTGCTGCGCGCGTCGAAGGTCCTCGACAAACTGAGATCGACCAACGACGACCAGAAGACCGGGATCGATATCGTGCGTCGCGCGCTGCAGGCGCCGGCGCGCCAGATCGCCGCCAATGCCGGCGAAGACAGCTCGGTCGTGGTCGGCCGCGTGCTGGAGAAGAGCGACTATGCCTTCGGCTACAACGCTCAGACCGGCGCGTATAGCGACATGTACAAGGAAGGCATCATCGATCCGGCCAAGGTCGTGCGCGCTGCCCTGCAGGGCGCCGCCTCGGTCGCCGGCCTGTTGATCACGACGGAAGCCATGGTGGCCGAGCGGCCTGAGAAGAAGGCGCCGCCGATGCCGCCGGGCGCCGGCGCCGGCATGGACTTCTGAGCCGTCGGCGGCGGATCAGCAGTGTGAAACCGCGAAGCTGCGCAGGACCAGGCGAACGAGATTGGCCTGCCGGCGGGTGCCCGTCTTGTCCAGCGCGCGCTTGAGATACTCGCGGGCACTGGACACACCGATGCCCAGCGCGCGGGCCGCCTGCACCAGATCGGCGCCGCGCGACAGCAAGGCGGCAATCGATGCCTCACGTGGCGTCAGGCCATAGGCGGCGCCCAGGCCACGCGTGTCGATGCGGACCGGCGTGGCGGGATCGACAACGAACAGCGCCGCGCGCGGTGATTCGCGCGCACTGCCACCATCGAGGCCATCCAGCGCAATAACGGTGACGACCAGTGGCGTGAGGCCGGACGGGCGCTCCAGATAGAGCCGATTCGGCGCCGCATTCTCCGGTGGACGCGTGGGCGCCGTGGTCACCGCCACGCCGGCGCTGACGCTCGCGGTGGCGGCAATGGCGGCGCGCAACGCCCGCGTCTCGGCCGGCGACGATGCCGTCACACCGGCGCGGTCGGCACCAAATCCGTCATTGTCGGCCACGATGCGGGCCGCCCGCCCGTTGATGAAGGTCGGACGTCCCATTCCATCCAGCAGGATGACGCCCACATCGAGGCGATCAAGCACGGCACCATAGACGGTGCGAATCGTATCGGAGGCGGTTCCAGCCTGCATCATGACAGCATCCCCAGTCCGGCATGCCCGCCGTCTGCCCCCAGCTCGGCGCAGCATCCCATCAATTCATATACACACCCGCCTCCTCGCACTTCCACGGATAGCAACATTTTTGCTAGAATTGCCACGCACGGTCCGACAGCGGTCCCTGCTCAAATTATTTCTGATCGCGGCGATAAGGAATTCTTTGGGATGCACGGTCTCAACCTGGATCGGTTGCGCGCCCTCATCGAGGTCATCGACCTCGGCAGTTTCTCGGCGGCGGCGCGCCAGCTCAACCTGACGCAGCCGGCGGTGAGCCTGCAGGTCCGTGAGCTCGAACGCCGTCTCGGTGTGTCGCTGATCGAGCGCGTGGGCACCAAGATACAAGTGACGGCACCGGGCCGGGAGCTGGTCGAGCATGCGCGGCGCATCTTCGAGGCATGCGACACCGCATCAGCCGCCATGAAACGCTACCGCGGCGGCTGGGTCGGCCGCGTCCATGTCGGCACGATCGCAACGGCACTGACCTACGAGCTGCCACCGATCCTGCGTCAGCTCCGCAGCGCGCATCCCGATATCGAGCTGCTGATCACCAACATGCCCACGCGCGATGCCGTCGAAAGCATCATCCAGAACCGCATCGACCTGGGCCTGGTCACGCTGCCGGTCGACGACACGCATCTGCGGGTAACGCCGCTGCGGCCGCGAACCTTGCAGGCGATCATCCCGGCCGCCACGGCGGACATTCCCGATGTCGTGACCCCAGGCTACGCCGCCCGCCAATCGCTGGTCCTCGAACACACGCGCGGCGCCGTCCATGCGCTGGTCATGCGGTGGCTCGCCAAGCAGCTGCCGCTGCCGCGCACCCCCATGCACATGGGCACCATCGAGGCGATGAAGACGATGGTCACCCTGGGCCTGGGGATGTCGATGGTGCCGGACGTCGCGCTGGACGAGCCCCTGCCCAACGTTGTCGTACGGCCGTTGGATCCGCCGGTGGCCTGCGGGCTGGCATTGATCGAGCACCGCCACAAGCCGAGCCATCCGGCGCTCGACATCGTCCGGGGCGCGCTGCTGAACCTGCGCCCGGCACCAGGCAGTGAGCGTGCCGGCGCGACGCCCCTGCGCCTGGCATCCGGCGGCGCGACGTCATCCCGGTCCGGACGCCCGCAGCCGCAGCGCGCTCAACCGCCAGCTGCCGGCGTCGGCGGTCCGGATCGCGTCGGCGGCCATGCAACATTTCAGCAAAAATATGCAACTTCGAATTGCGGTGTACCCTCATTCAGTCGGCAGAGCCAGCGCGAGCGCAAGGCCCTGCTATAACGGCGACGGCCGGTGGCCCCGGCCCAGGAAGGACGGTTCGCGGTGTTGGCCGAACAGCGTCAGAGCACAATTCTTGCGATGGTCAATCAGCGCGGCTCGCTGTCGATCACCGACCTGCAGCGCAAGCTCAAGGTATCGCGCGAGACCATCCGCCGCGACCTGATGCTGCTGGCCGACCGCAGCATGCTGCGCAAGACCCATGGCGGCGCGCTGGCGCTGGAACATGGCGAACCCGCGCTCGCGGTGCGCGAAGGCATCAACGCCGAGGCCAAGCATACGATCGCCCACCTCGCCGCCAGTCTGGTGCCCGATGGGGCCTCGGTGATGCTGGGGGGCGGCAGCACGGTGCAGGCGGTCGCCGACGCGCTGGCCGAGCGCCACGGCCTCACCGTGATCACCAACTGCATCACCGGCTGCGTCAAGTTCGCCGGCCGCAACAAGAACCGCGTCTACATGCTGGGCGGCGAAGTGCAGACCGTCAATAATTCCGCGCTTGGCCGCGACGCGACGGCGATGCTGGCGCACTATTTTGCCGATTTCGCCTTCGTCGGCGCCGGCGCCATCTCGCCGACCGGCTGGATCATGGACTACACCCGTGAGGAAGCCGAGCTGTACGGCCTGATGCTGCAGTCGGCCCGCACCGCCGTCATCGTCGCCGACCACAGCAAGTTCAACCGCCACGCCCCGGTGCGCATGGCCACCTTCGACAGGATCACGCACCTGGTGACCGACCAGCGCCCCGAGGCGCCGCTGGCCAAGGTCCTGGACAGGCTGCCGCTGGAGCTGATGGTGAGCGACGGCAAACGGTAGGCGGCCGACCATCACTATTCCCAAATGGGAGTAGCGGCCGGCGGGCCGATGCTGACACGGTGCCCGCTCCGGCGATATCGCCGCCTCTCGCAGAGAGATCCCCATGCGCCGCATTCCCGCCGCCCTGGCAGCCCTCGCCATCCTGATTCCCGGCAGCGCCCTGGCGACGACCTATGTCTACTGCATCAACGACCGCATCGAGGTCGATCAGCGCACGCTCAATCAGATGAAGAGCGATCGCGGCCATTCGACGATCTGCATCATCGGTCCGAGCTTCGACTTCGGGCCCGACGCCACGCGCTGGGTCGAGGCCAACCTGAAATCCAAGGTCGGTGGTTCCTGCTCCTGCCGGTGACCTGCCATGCACCTGAAGGAACATGACGCGCCCCCACCGCTGCCGATCGATCCGGCCCCGGCCGAGGCCTTCGGCGTGGCTGTCGCGCCGTTGTCGCTGGCGTGCCTGTTCGACGGCCCCTACGGACCATCGTTCGGGTTCGGCGCGTCTGTCGATCCGGTCGCGCTCGCCGACATGGGGATTGCCGCGATCACGGGCGACCTCGCGCGCCTGCGGATCATTCTTGGCATTTCGGTATTCGCCGCGACGGTATCGGGCGTCACCGACCCTATGGCCGACGCCGCGGTCCAGGCCCTGGCCCGACAAGAGATGCTGTCCGGGTTGACCCTGGGCGTCGTGCTAACCGCCGACGGCCGGTCCCCGACCTGGATCAAGCAACACGGCTTCGTAAAAATGTGGCCCGTGCGCCAGCATCCACGGCATGGCCGGCAGCTCCAGGGCATCTACAACACCAGTCTCATGGCCGGCATCGCGCAGGGGCGACAATTCAGCCCCATGGCCACCCGGAACCTGTTTGCCTTCCTGCTGGCCCGGATGAGTGCGCCGGCACGGCAGGCGTACGGTAGCGACCAGGGACGCTGGAAATCCCGGCAATGGGAGGTCTACTACCGCGCCTGCGCCGGCCTTCTTCAGCGCGAAATCGACCAAGACTAGCGACGGTCACCGCCATCTTCTGCGCTTCCGGTGACAGGTGTCACCGGCGACCATGGCTATCGACGAGCGGCCCTCCCGCGGCATAAAGTTTGCGTATCTCCCGGTGCCCACGGCGCGCCGGCGGGTGCGTTGTCGCGGGGATTTTATCGCATGTCGTCCAACAGTCTTGGCCAGATCGACCTGCAGATCATGTGGAACCGCCTGATCGCGGTGGTCGAGGAACAGGCGCAGACCCTGATGCGCACGGCTTTCAGCCCGATCGTGCGCGAAGCCGGCGACCTGTCGGCCGGCGTCTTCGACCTGCAGGGCCGCATGCTGGCGCAGGCCGTCACCGGCACGCCGGGCCACGTGAATTCGATGGCCGAGTCGGTGAAACACTTCATCCGCCATTTTCCGCCCACCACGATGAAGCCGGGCGACATCTACATCACCAACGACCCGTGGATGGGCACCGGCCACACCAACGACTTCGTGCTGACCACGCCCTGCTTCAAGGACGGCCGGCTGGTCGCGCTGTTCTCCTGTACCAGCCACCTGACCGACATCGGCGGCATCGGCTTCGGGCCCGACGCCACCGACGTGTTCATGGAAGGCCTCTATATCCCGATGCTGAAGCTCGCCGACCAGGGCCGCATGAACGAGACCCTGATGGCGATGATCCGCGCCAACACGCGCCTGCCGGTCGACACCGAAGGCGATGTGTACTCTCTCGCCGGCTGCAACGACATCGGCTGCCGCCGCCTGGTCGAGATGATGGAGGAGTTCGGGCTGGCCGATCTCGACACGCTGTCGACCTTCATCCTGGAGCGCAGCCGCGAGGCCGTGCTGGGCGAGGTGGCGAAGCTGCCGCGCGGCAGCTGGCGCAACGAGATGATGGTCGACGGCTATGACGCGCCCATCAAGCTGGTCGCCACCACGACCGTGAGCGATGCCGGTATCCACGTCGACTACACCGGCACCGACCCGCAGGTGCGGCGCGGCATCAACGTGCCCATCGCCTATACCACCGCCTACACGGTGTTCGGGCTGGGCTGCGTGGTGTCGGCGCGCATTCCCAACAACGCCGGCTCGCTGGCGCCGCTCACCGTGTCGGCGCCGCCGGGCACCATCCTCAACGCCCAGAAGCCGGCGCCGGTGCTGCTGCGTCACGTCATCGGACAGATGCTGCCCGACGTCGCGTTCGGCTGCCTGCGCCAGGCGATCCCCGATCGCGTGCCGGCGGAAGGCACGTCGTGCCTGTGGAATCTCAACATGCGCGGCGCCGTCGCCGAGGGCGACGGCAACTACGGCTTCACGATCACGGTCACCAGCAACGGCGGCACCGGCGCCCGACCGCAGGCCGACGGCCTGTCGGCGACGGCCTATCCGTCGGGCGTGCGCGGCACGCCGGTCGAGATCGCCGAGTCGATCGCGCCGCTGATCTTCTGGAAGAAGGAACTGCGCGGCGACAGCGGTGGTGCCGGTGCCCGGCGCGGCGGGCTGGGCCAGACCATCGAGATCGGCTCCAGCATCGACAAGCCGTTCGACCTGCTGGCCGCCTATGACCGCATCGACTATCCGCCGCGCGGCCGTGACGGCGGGCAGAACGGTACGCCGGGCTATGTCGGCCTGAAGTCAGGCGCACCGCTCAAGGGCAAGGGCACGCAGACGATCCCGTCAGACGATCGCCTGGTCGTGATGACGCCTGGCGGCGGCGGATTGGGCGATCCGCGCCGGCGCGATCCGCAACAGGTGACGCACGACGTCGAGGAAGGCCTGGTGTCGGCCGACACGGCGCAGCAGACCTATGGCGTGCCGCTGAAGGCGGCGGAGTGAAAGTCCCGTCGTCCTGAGCGAAGCGAAGAACCTCGCGGTGGATCGTTCAAGGAGTGGTGGCGCTGATGTTCATCAGCACCATCAAACTTCGGAGCCAACACCGCAAGGTCCTTCGCTTCGCTCAGGACGACGCCATCAACGAACAGGGAGACATTTCATGACGGGTACACGCAGGGCCTTTCTCGGCACGATGGGGGGCGCCGCGGCATTGGCCGTCGGCGCCGGCAGTGCCCGGGCCCAGGTCAAATGGGACCTCTCCACGGTCTGGCCTGACGGCAATTTCCACACCCAGAACGCCAAGCGGTTCGTGGAGGCGGTGAAGGCCGCCACCGGCGGCGCCGTCGACATCACCGTGAAGGCTGGCGGCCAGCTCGGCTTCAAGGGACCAGAGCACCTGCGTGCGGTGCGCGACGGGCTGGTACCGATGGCCGACGTGCTGAACATCCAGCAGATCGGCGACGAGCCGATGATGGGCACCGAGTCGGTGCCGTTCCTGGTCGGCTCGGCCGACGAACTGAAGGTGCTGCAC
>DATEIF010000839.1:0-27483 GCA_035279205.1 Vineibacter sp. | reverse complement strand
GCACCTCGCCAAGACATAAACTGAGCACCGCGCGCCTGGCGCGCGGGGCACATTGAAACGCACGGCACGGTTGCTCGAAAAAAGAGCACGATGCACTGGCCGTGCGCGGCGCAAGTCGATAAGACAGCGCCCCCATGATTTTGAAGGAAGCGCGCGCCACCCTGGCCCTGGCGTTGCCGATCGTCGGCACCCAGCTCGCCCAGATGGCGATCCACACCACGGACGTCTTCCTGCTGGCGCGGCTGTCGGAGCGCGCGCTGGCGGCGGCAGCGCTTGCGACCTCGATCTACGGCTTCTTCATGGTCATGGGGATGGGCCTGTCGATGGGCACGCCGGCACTCGCGGCGCAGGCTCTGGGCCATGATCGTGCCGATCGCGAGAGCGTACGGCGCGCCGTCCACGATGGCCTGATCATCAGCAGTGTCGGCGCGGCCGTCGCCGTGGTGGCGTTGTGGTTCGCCGGGCCGTTGCTGCTGCTGGCTGGCCAGGACCCTGACCTCGTCGCCGAGGCGGTGCCGTTTCTGTGCGCACTCAGCGTCGGCTTCCCCGCGGTGATCTGGTTCGCTGTCCTGCGCGGATTCACGGCGGCATTGGAACGGCCGCGGCCGGCCATGGTGCTGATGGCGATCGCGGTGCTGCTCAACGGCGTCGTCAATTACGGGTTGATCTTCGGGGCCTACGGGCTGCCGCCGCTCGGCCTTCTCGGCGCCGGTATCGGCTCGACCACGGTCAACATCGGCATCCTGATCGCGCTGGCGCTCTACATTCGCGCCGATGCGCAGTTCGCCGCCTATCATCTCGCACGGGGCTGGTGGCGCAGCACCGCCGCGCGCCTGATGCGCTACGCGCGCATGTCGGGGCCGATTGCGCTGACGTTCGCGTCGGAGGTCGGCCTGTTCTCGGCGGCCGCCCTGCTGATGGGGCGCCTGGGTGCCAACGAGGTTGCCGCCCACCAGATCGCGCTGCAGTGGGCCGCCATTACCTTCATGGTGCCGATGGGAATTTCGCAGGCGGCCACGGTGCGCGTCGGTCTCGCGGCCGGCGCGGTCGATGCCTCCGGCGTGCGCCGCGCCGGCTGGATCGCCATCGTGCTGGGCATGGGCTTCATGGCCTGTGCCGGTTTGATCTTCTGGCAGTTCGGCGCCGGGCTGATCTCGGTGTTCGTGCCGTCGCCGTCGTCACCGGTGTATGCCCTGGCCGTCGCCTACCTGTCGTGGGCGGCGCTGTTCCAGGTCGTGGACGGCGCCCAGGCCGTGGCCAACGGCAGCCTGCGCGGTGTGCATGATACGACGGTGCCGATGCTGCTCGCGGCCAGCGGCTACTGGCTCGCCGCGCTTCCGGCTGCGATCTGGCTCGGCCTGTTCACGTCGCAGCGCGGCGAGGGCGTCTGGGCAGGTCTTGCCATCGGCCTGGCTCTGGTTGCCGTCCTGCTGCTGTGGCGCTTCGCCGCCAAGACCAGCCGCGGCATCAAATCGACTGCAGCGCCCGTGGGCGCCGAATAGGCAGGCCTGGTCTAGCGCAGGTCGACTTCGATCGCGTCCTTGACGACCTCGAACAGGCGCGCCGGCCCGGCTGCGGTCATGGCGTCGTGCCAGACGTTGGCGGCATCGGACAGGGCGGTGTTGAACGGGCTGGGTGGCAGGTTCTGGGTCCAGCGCACCAGGCCAGCCGAGTTGAACACGAACAGCAGGGCCACGGTGATGGCCATGACCGGCACGACGGCGCCGACGCGCGATGCGCGCATGCCGGTTTCCAGGTCATGCGTTCCCAGCGCGGAGTCGGCGTCGCTGCGGACGGGAGTGCTCATCATCGCCTCCGTCAGAACTGGAAGTAGATGAAGGGAGCGGCGCCATCGCCGCTGATCGCCTCGACCAGCAGCAGCACGATGCCGCACAGGATGCCGATGCCCCAGGTGGGCAGACGGTGGTAGAGGCGGTCGAGGCGCTGCGGCGTGTCCTGCGGCGTGAACTGGATCGCCATGCCGAAGGCGATCAGCGCCAGCAGGAACAGGCTCAACAGCTCCACCGGCTGTGACCAGTTCGCAAGGCCGCCCAAAAGCTCCCAGGCCCGCGCCAGGTCCTCGGCCCGGAAGAAAATCCAGCACAGGCAGACGAAGTGGAAGATCACGACGATCGACGCGACCCGGATCCAGAGCGGCCGGCCGATACGGGCGGCCGGATCGTGGCCCTTGTAGACGAAGCGTTCCAGCGCCAGCACGCCGCCATGCAGCGCGCCCCACAGCACGAATTTCCAGGCCGCACCGTGCCAGATGCCGCCCAGCACCATGGTCAGCAGCAGGTTGCGATAGGTCTTGACCTCGCCGTGGCGGTTGCCGCCGAGCGGGATGTAGAGATAGTCGCGCAGCCAGCTCGACAACGACATGTGCCAGCGCCGCCAGAAGTCCTGCAGCGATTCGGCCCGGTAGGGCTGGTTGAAGTTGCGCTGGAAGCGGTAGCCGAGCAGCGCGGCGACCCCGATGGCGATGTCGCTGTAGGCGCTGAAGTCGCAGTAGATCTGGATGGCGTAGCCGTACACGGCGAACAGCAGGTCGATGGCGCCGTAGTTGGATGGCGCCAGGAAGACCGGATCGACCAGCTGCACGGCGAGATAGTTGGCGACGATCGCCTTCTTTAGCACGCCCCAGATGACCAGCATGACGCCCAGGCCGACGAAGACCCGGTTGGGGTTGGGTGGCGTCTCGAGTTGGGGCAGGAAGCTCGCGGCCCGCACGATCGGCCCGGCCACCAGGTGCGGGAAGAAAGAGATGAAGAACATGACGTCGACCAGCGGCCGGCTGCGGTCGAGGTCGCGGCGATGCAGGTCGACGATGTAGGAAATGCCCTGGAAGGTGAAGAACGAGATGCCGATCGGCAGCACAACCTCGAGATAGGGCAGCTCGCGCTCCATCGACAGCGAGCGCAGCAGGTCATCAAGCGACTCGATGAACCAGCCATAGTATTTGAAGAAGCCCAGCAGCAGCAGATTGGCAGTCACCGCCAAACGGACGGTCCACAATCCGGCTGATGTGCCGCGCCAGCGGTCGATCAGGCGGCCGGCGCCGTAGTTCAGCAGCACGCTGCCGAACAGCAGGAATGCCAGCCGCCAGTTCCAGAAGGCATAGAAGAAGTAGCTGGCGGCGATGATGGCAAGCTTGTGCAGAAGGTGCTGGCGCAACAGCGCCAGCCCCCAGGCCGTGGGCCACACCACCAGGTAGAACAGCAGGAAGTTCAGCGTCGGGAAGATCATGCCGCCCTGACTGTCGTCCGAGTGTGTGTCGGTGCTAGCGGGCGCGGTAGCCGCGCATCAGGTTTTCGAACAGCGCGTCGGCGGATTGCCAATAGCCGTCCTGCTTCATGTGCACGCGGTCGCGGTGCGCGAGCTCCTGGCGCATCCAGCGGTCGGCACCGCAGGCGCCGCCCTGGATCGACGACCAGTCCCAGAAGTAGAGGTTGAGCTGACGCGCCACTTGCTGCTGGGCGCGACGCACATAGTCGACCGCTGCCGGCGTATGCCAGCGGCAGAGCGCGCGATCGCCGCCAGCCAGTCGGTGGGTGTAGTCCGCCGCCTCGGCGCGGCTCAACGGCGCGCAGGGACGCTCGCCCTTGATGCGCCCGCAGTAGGAGGGCAGGCGGTTGCCGTCGGGTGGGCCGACGATCACGATCGACGCGCCCGGCGCCGCCTGCCGCAGTGCCTGCACGCGGCTGCGGAACTCGCCGGCATAGTCGCCCAGCCGCTCCTGCGAGGCGAAGCCTTCGTTGGTGCCGAAGGCGAGGATGATCAGTGCCGGCCGCAGATTGCGCATCTGGTCGGCGACAAGCTGGAAGTTCCAGCGGTCCAGCAGATTGACCTGTGCGCCGCTGAAGCCGTGGCTGGTCAGCACGACGCCGGGGCCGCGGCGGTAGACCGCCCAGTCGGCGATGTCGACGACACCGTTGCCGCGCGGCCGCAGCTCGACATAGGCCGAGCCCGGGGCGTCGAAGCCGCGGCGAAAGAGGTCGTAGACGCTGCCCTTGGTGTCGATCACGCCGACGCTGCGGCCGTCGATGAAGACGTCGAGCGAGCCGCCGCCAGGCTGGCGCATGACCTCGACCTCGAGCCGGTCGAAGATGCGTCCCTCGCTGGTGTTCAAGGTCATGGTGTCGGTCGGCGAGCGGCCGCGCACGACGAAGCCCGACAGGCCATAGATGCCGGCATCGCCATTGGCGCTGCTGTTGCTGCTCAGCACCTCCCAGCGGCCCGACTGGCTGACCTCGACCTGATAGGGGCGGAAGTAGGGGAAGGGCGATCCCGGCGGCAGCATGCCGCGGCCGCCATCGCCGAAGCGTTGCTGGAACAGTTCGCGCAGCCGGCCGCTGAAATGATCACTGGCGGTGTGAGAATCGCCAATCTGCACGATGGTGACGCGACCGGTGCGGCGGCCCTGCAGGTCCGCCAACGCCTTGTGGAAATTGGCGAGCTGGCCCGGGTTGGGTGGATTGGCGGCGACCTGTGGATCGTTTGAGGCGCCGTCTTCGGCGGCGGTCTGGCCGATGCACGCGGCCGTCACAAGGGCGAGGGTGCCGGCGACCACGATCGCGGCGGCAGAGCGGAGAGGGGACATGGCTACTCTTGTGACGCGTTTCGTAGGCCGGGAGGGGGGCCCGGCAGGCGCCATTATCGCGGCAGAAGACGGAATTTGGGAGAGGCTTCGCGCAAGAGATTGAGGACGGATTCGGCGATCAGCTCATAGCCCGGCGGTGTGAAATGCACGCCGTCGTTGTCGCGCATCAGGCGGACCTTGCCGGAGAGGTCCTTGAAATGGGCCGCATATGCCCCCTCGGCATCGGCGGTCAGTGACCAGGTTTCGACCGTGCGCACCCACGGCCGGTCGGCCGCGGCCTTCAGCACCAGCTCGTTGATCAGCCGCGCATCGCGCGCGGCGGCCTCGTCGCGCATGATGGGCAGCAGGATCCAGACCACCGGCACGTCGCGCGTCTTGAGGTAGTCCATGAAGGCGGCCGCGCGGTCGCCGTAGAACGTGCGCCAGGGCGGTGTGCCGAACAGCGCCTTGGACTTGCCGTCGACGAAGAAGCTGCGGCGATCGTTGGCGCCGATCATCATCACCACGGCGTCGGCCGGCGTCGGCGCGAAACCCTCGTCGATCTGGCCGAGCAGGCCTTCGGTGGTGAAGCCGGTCGAGTTCTTGGCGTTGCGGCGGATGACGTAGCGCTTGTCGCGCACCAGCTTGCGATAGATCGCGCCCCAGATCCCGTCGGCCAGCGAATCGCCGGTCACCGCCACCGACACCTTGTCCGGCACAGGCGGGGGTTCCGGCGGCTTGACGCGCGGCAACAGGGTCGACGGGAAGAGGGGAATGGCGGCCTGGGCCTGCTGGACATCGCCAGTCGAAACCGCCTGCTGCGCCCACGCTGGCATACCCGACCACAGATACAAGACAGCGGCCAGCAGAAGGGGGACACGGATCGTCATTGGAATCTTAATAGAGCGACGTCACACTACATGACACTTGGAAAAGAGTACTTCATTTTCCTTTTCTCTCAAGTAGAAACATGGCGACTTTTCTTTCTTTTGTTTGTGTTGTCGTTGCAGTTTCTGACGCGTTACCGTGCAGATCTGGTGCCGGCCACAGCGATGCCCGCCCTGGCTCCCGGGGCGACAGCCGGAGGGGACCCTATCGATGCCTGGGCCTGACGTCGAGGTGGGTGCGACATCAACGTTCACCGGCTATACGACCTGTGAATGACAGTCGAGCACAAGCCTAAGGGCAAAGCCGCCGCCAAGATCCGGGCTGATGTCGCGCTGGTCGAGCGCGGCCTGGCCGAGACGCGCGCCGCCGCGCAACGCCTGGTCATGGCCGGCCTGGTGTTCGCCGGCGAGCGGCGGGTCGACAAGCCCGGCACGCCGGTGGCTGCCGACGTGCCGCTGGAAGTCCGCGGTCAGCCGCACCCCTACGTGTCGCGCGGCGGGCTGAAGCTGGCGCGCGGCCTTGCGACATTCGCGATTCCCGCGGCGGGCCGTATCGCGCTCGATGTCGGCGCGTCGACCGGCGGCTTCACGGATGTGCTGCTGCAGGCCGGCGCGGCCAAGGTCTACGCCGTCGATGTCGGACATGGACAACTGGCCTGGAAACTGCGCCAGGATCCGCGCGTGGTCGTGCTGGAGCGTACCAATATCCGCGACGTCACCAGCACGCAGATCCCTGATCCGATCGATCTTGTCGTCAGCGACGTGAGCTTCATCGGCCTGCGCACCGCGCTGCCGGCGGCTTTGGCCCTGGCGGCGCCGGGCGCACATCTGGTGGCGCTGATCAAGCCGCAGTTCGAGGTCGGCAAGGGGCGCGTCGGCAAGGGCGGCATCGTGCGCGATCCGGCCCTGCACGAGGAGGTCTGCAGCACCATCCGCGATTGGCTTGCGGCGCAGCCCGGCTGGCGCGTGCTGGGCATCACCGACAGCCCCATCGAGGGCGCCGACGGCAATCGCGAGTTTCTGATCGCCGGCGCGCTCGAGAGGTAAGGCGAACTACCGCCACAGGGGCGGCAGGGGCGGCAGGCGCATGGTGTCAGCCCGCCAGTGGAGGCCCAGCACATTGAGGCGCTGCGCCAGCGCCCGCGTCGTGGCCCCGGCGTCGGTTGCGGCCATGACGCGCGGCGGCTTGCCCCCGCTGAACACTAGGTCGAGCAGGCGCTCCAGGGGCTCCTTCTCGGCCGGATAGCGCCGGATGCGCACGTCGCGGCCGGCATCGATGCCGGCCCGGGTCTTGGCAAGCGCAATCGCGCGGCTCAGGCCACCGGTCTCGTCGACCAGGCCGGCAGCCTTGGCCTGCGCGCCGGTGAAGACACGGCCGCGCGCGGCGCGATCGAGCTTGGCCGGATCGAGCTTGCGCGCGGCACTCACCTTGGCGGTGAAGTCGCCGTAGATGCGGTCGAGCTGGCGGTCCAGCAGCGCCTGCTGCTGCGGCGTGAAGGCATGCAGCGGCGAGCTCATCGTCGCGTTGGCGCCGGTGGTCAGCGTTTCGATCTTGATCCCCAGCGTGTCGATCAGCTCGCTCACCACCGGCTTGATCGAGAAGACGCCGATCGATCCGGTGATGCTGCCGGGCTGGGCGACGATGGTGTCAGCGGGCAGCGCGGCGAAGTATCCGCCCGAGGCGGCGACGTCACCGAACGAGACGATCAGCGGCCGGCCGCCGGCCTTGGCCCGCTCCAGGGCGCGGCGCAGCGTATCGGACGCGACATACGAGCCGCCCGGCGAATCGATGCGCACGACCAGGGCCTTCACATCGCCGTCGCGGGCCGCCGCTTCGATCAGCTGCACGGTTCGGTCGACGGCGAGCACGGATTCGCCTTGCAAGGGGTTGTCGTCGGGATCACCCGACACGATCGTGCCGCTGGCCACTACCAGGGCGATCGTATCGCCCGCCGGCGGCTGCGACTTGTCGAGCTCGGCATAGTCTTCGAGCGCAAAGACGTCGGCATGCTCGCCGGCCTGCAGCAGCGCCTCCACGCGTGCCTCGTCGCGATACAGCGTCTTGTCGACCAGCTTGGCCTGCAGGGCCTCCTGCGCCGACAGCGGCGCGCGGTCGATCAGGCCGCGGACGTCGGCGACTGAAATTTTGCGAGCCGTGGCGACGTCGGCCGTCACAAGCTCGTACAGGCCATCGAGGAGCTGCTGCATGTTCTCGCGATGGGCCGGCGTCATGCCCGCGGCCGTGAAGCTCTCCGGTGCGCTCTTGTACTCCATGCGCTGGCCGCCCTCGGCGCGCACGCCGAGCTTGTCGAGCGCGCCCTTCAGGAAAGGCACCTGGGCGGCCAGGCCGACAACGCCGAAATCGCCGCTGGGCTGCAGCCACACTTTCTCGAAGGCTGTGGCGAGATAGTAATTCTGCAGACCGCTGGATCCTTCATCAAAGCTTTCGGTGAAGGCGATGGCGAACTTGCCGGCGGCGCGAAAGGCGGCAATGGCGTCGCGCAGTTCCTGCACCGATGCATATCCCGGCGCATCGTCGCCCAACGTCGCGATCAGGCCGACAACGCGTGGATCCTTCGCCGCGCGCTGCAGCAGGGTGACGGTTTGTGACAGGGTTGGCTTTTGTGGCGCCAGTAGCGCGAGGTCCAGGCCGCCGCCGGCCGCGGTTTCCTGCGGCAGCCGGCGCCAGTCGATCTCCAGCACGATGCGCTCTGGCGGCGTCGGCCGCCCCGAACCGGCCATGGAAAACACCAGGACGGCGCCGCCGACGCCCAGCAGCGTGAAAAAGCCGACAACGGCCAGCAGCCCGATTACGAATCGCCGCATGCGCGCATCTCCTTGACAGCCGGCGGGCCAAGGGAACCCGCTGCGGCGCTAGTAGCGGCTGTTGCTGACAAAAGACATGCCGTTTTCTCTCACTGTGAGCGCATCAAGGGCAGCGATTTCTTACCTTCCCCCGCTTGCGGGCGAAGGTGGCGCGTAGCGCCGGAGGGGGGCTTCAACGGAAGTGAGGCTCGCCATCGAACGACGACACTGTTGCAGCATCCCCCATCCGCCCTTCGGGCACCTTCCCCCGCAAGCGGGGGAGGTAAAGAGTCACAAACGCCCAGCGCCGCTCGGCGCGCGGATCGAGCGCGTCTTGCAGGCCGTCGCCGACGAAATTGAAGGCGATCACGGCAAGGAAGATCAGCAGACCGGGCCACAGGGCCAGCAGCGGCACGTTCCAGATGAAATCCTGCGCGCCGGTCAACATGTTGCCCCAGCTTGCGTGCGGCGGCTGAATGCCCAGCCCCAGGAAGCTGAGAACCGACTCGAACAGCACGATGTTGCCGACGGACAATGTCGTTGCCACCACGATCGGCGACGCTGCGTTGGGCAGGATGTGGCGCAGCATCAGGCGCAGCGGCGAGGCCCCCAGCGCCGTGGCCGCGCGCACGAAGTCGCGTGTCTTCAGCGACAGCGTTTCGGCCCGCACCAGGCGGGCGACCGTCGTCCAGCCGGTCAGCGCCACGATGATGATGATGCGGTAGAGCGACAGCAGGTCGGATTGGGCGAACGAGTCGGAGGCGCCCAGCTTGCGCACGTCGATCGCCGCCAGCACGATCAGCAGCGGCAACAGCGGCAGCGCGATGACGCTGTCGGTCAACCGCATCAGCAGGGAGTCGAGGCGGCCGCCGATGAAGCCCGCCAGCACGCCAACGACAGTACCGATGACCGCCGACAGCAGCGCCGCGACCAGCCCCACCAGCAGCGAGATCCGGCCGCCGTCGAGCAGGCGCTGGAAGACATCGCGGCCGACATCGTCGGTGCCCAGCCAATAGCGCGCCGACGGCGGCTCCAGCCGGGCCAGCAGGTCGGTGGCCGTCGGGTCGATGTCGCGCCAAACCGCGATCCAGGGACCGGCAAGCGCCAGCCCGGCCAGCACCGCCAGCAGGAACAGCGACGCCAACGCCAGGCGATGGCTGCAGAAGCGGCGCCACGCCCGGCCGGCCGGTGTACGGGCGCCGAGGAGATCGGTGGCCAGGCGCGCGTCGGCCGTCATGTATCGCCCTGCAGGCGCACGCGGGGATCGAGCCAGGCATAACCGAGGTCGGCCAGCAGGCTGCCGGCGAGCGTGGCCGCCGTGGCGAGCAGCAGGCCGACCAGGGCGAGGTTGTAATCGTTGCCCATGATGGCGTCGTAGATCGCCTTGCCCATGCCAGGGCGCGCGAACATGGTCTCGGTGATCAGGGCGCCGGAGAACAGGCCGCCGAACGACAGTGCCAGCACGGTCAGCGTGGGGGCCAGCGCACCGCGCAGCGCATGGTGGCGCACCACGTCGCGTTCCGACAGGCCCTTGGCGCGCGCCGTGCGAATGTGATCCTGCCGCAGCACCTCGATGGTGGCGGCGCGCACGAAGCGCGTGTAATGCCCGACATTGGTGAGCACCAGCACCGTCAGTGGCATCACCAGGTGGCGCAGGCGATCGCCCAGTCCCTCGCCGACGCCGCTGGCCGGCAGCCAGCCCAGCAGCACGGCGAAGGCCATGATCAGCAACAGCGCCAGCCAGAAGGGCGGCACCGAAATGCCGGCGAAGCACAGCAGGTTCACGCTGTAGTCGGCCGCCGAGCGCGGCCGGCGTGCCGCGAACATGCCGACCGGCAGGGCGATGGCAGCCGAGATCAACAGCGCCAGTCCCATCAGCAACAAGGTGTCGGCCAGCCGCGGCAGCAGCACCTCGAGCACGGGACGCGAGAAGGAGCGCGAGTAGCCGAGATCACCACTCAGCGCCGAGCCGAGCCAGCGCAGGTAGCGAGCTGCGATGGGCTGGTCGAGCCCGTAGAGCGCGCGCAGCCGCGCTGCATCCTCGGTGGTCATCTTGGGATCGCCGGCGATCATCAGATCGACGGGATCGCCCGGCATCAGGCCGATGAGGCCGAACACCACCGCGCTCATCAGCAGCAGCACGACCAGCATTTCGGCAAGGCGGCCAACGAGATAGCGCGTCATGACGACACGCCGGGCTGCCCGTCGGGACGATGCCGATGGTGTGCCACGCGTTGCGTGCGGAAATTGCGCAAAACCGCCGACGCTCTATGCGCCGCTGGAGAAGGCTCTAGCGGAAATTGCGCGAAAGGCACGGATCCCCTGACGAACGGAAGCAGCTTCTGTCATCGTTGGCCTCCCATGAAAGCGGCGTTGGCGATACGCCAACGGATGAAGCCTACCCTTGTGATTTGGAAGACGCTGGGCATAGCACCAGCACGTTATGAGTCTATATCGTTCTCGTTCAGAGAACAAGTTTTTTCTTTCGACGGTGACGCCGCCAGTAGGCGTTCCATGTCGCTCTGGATCTCGGAGATCAACGTCGCCAAGTCGGGCTGGTCTCCATACATGTCGAACTCGCGGGTCGCGATGAGGCCCATCGAGAAGGGCCCAGGGCGCTCCTCGCGCGGCTGGTCGGTCAAGTACGCAAGGCACCATCGCAGTTGCCGCGCAATGCTTTGAGCCGGGGGCCAGTCGTGGGCTGCCATGGGCTCCATGTGATGGAGCGCACGCCGCACTTTTTCCAGCAACGGTGACTCCATCGTCCTGGTCACGTGCGCGCGAGCCGCTTCTCCAGGCCGGCTTTCACGGTCGGCCAATCCGTGTCGACGACGCTGAAATAGACGGAATCGCGAATGTACCCGTCAGCCATGATCATATGGCGGCGGAAAATGCCCTCCTGGAGGGCGCCCAGGCGGGCAATGGCATCGCGGCTGCGCTGGTTGCGGGCGTCGGTCTTGAACTCGACGCGATGCCACTTCAGCGTCTCGAAGACATGGCGCATCAGCAGCAGCTTGCATTCGGGGTTCACCGCGCTGGCCCAGACGTCGCGCACGTACCACGTGCTGCCGATCTCGGCTCGCTTGTGGCGCGCCTCGATTCCCAGGTACCGGGTGCTGCCCACCACCGTGGCGTCCCGCGTTCGCCGAACGATGAACGGCAGCTCGTGGCCGCCGGCGGCCTGGCGCAGCGCATTGTCGAACCAGGGATCGAACGCCGTCCCCAGGGCCGATGCCGTGAAGGTCCAGATCTTCGGATCCTGCGCCGCCGGACGCAGCGTCTCGCGATGCTTCTCCTCCAGCGGTTCAAGCTGGACGTGGTGTCCGGTCAGGGTGACGGGCGCGATCATCTCATCTGATTCCCGTTCCCTGGTCCTTGCCATCGGGATCCCAGCGCCAGTCCTCGACCCACAAGGTCGATACGAACTGATGGCCGGTGGGGCGTACGCCCTTCAGCGCCTTGGGAAGGACGAAGACGTCGGAGCGGAAATAGAGCGGCAGCACCGGAAGGTCCTCGGTGTAGATGCGCTGCATCTCGCCGAACAGCGCCTTGCGCTTGTCGACGTCGAGCTCGACCTCCATGGCGTCAAGCGTGCGGTCCATCTCCGGGCTCTTGTAGCCGCCGCTGTTCTGGCCGCTCCAGCCGTTGGCCTCGCTGGGTATCTCCTGCGAGTGCAGGGTCGTGCGCGGCACGCTTTGCGGCGAGGAGACCCAGGCATACATCGCGAGGCCGCTATAGGCGCGCTTGTGCACGGTTTCGCCGAAGAACACCCGCGGCGGTTCGATCTTGAGGCGGACATCGATGCCGAGCTGCTTCCACTGGCTCTGCAGCACCTGCTGGATCTGCTCGCGGTTGCGGTTGCCGGCCGTCGTGATCAGCTCGAACGACAGCTTCTCTCCCTTGGCGTTGTAGCGGATGCCGCCGCGGATGTCGGAGAAGCCGGCGTCGTCGAGCAGCTTGCGCGCCGCTACGGCGTCGTAGGCGTAGTGCTTGGCGCCGGGGCTGTACATCGGGTCGAGCGGATTGGTGTTGCTGTGCGCCACCGGCTGCTTGCCCTCGAACAGCCGGCTTGAGATCGCCTCGCGATCGATGCCCAGCATCAGGGCCAGGCGCACCCGGCGGTCGGCCAGGATCGGATTGTCCATCCGGATGTCGATGTGCTCGTAGACCAGGCCGGGCTTGTAGACGACGTTGAAGCGATCCTTGTGCCGCTTCTCGAAGGCCAGGGCCTGGTCGAGCGACAGTCCCAGCTCGCCGATCACGTAGTCGATCGACCCGGACAGCAGGTTGGCCTCCAGCGCTGCCGTGTTCTCGATGATGCGAAAGGTGATGCGCTTGAAGTAGGGGGCCTTGCCGCCCCAGGTCGGGTTGCGCTCCAGTTCCACCGAAGCGCCGGGCACGGTCTTGGCGACGCGATAGGGACCGAACCACAGCGCCGGATTGGTGGTGTCCGTCTCGTACTTCGACTTGTTGCGGTAGTCGGCGGGATTGGCCTCGAACACGGGCCGGTCGACATGCGCCGGCAGAAGCCGGAAATCGCCCGTGGCATTGTAGTCGAACGTCACCCGGTCGACATGGAAGGTGAATGTGCGGTCGTCCTTGATGTCGAGCTTGAGGATGCGGCGATAGCCTTCGGCGGCGGCGATGCCCGACTGCGGATGCTTGCCGACCTCCATCGTGAAAGCGACGTCCTTGGTCGTGACCGGCGTCCCGTCGCCCCACTTGAGGTCCGGCCGCAGCGTATAGGTGACGGCAATACCCTTCTTGCCCGGCGCGTACTCCTCGATCACGGCGCCGCCGTTCTCCAGCGTGGGCAGCTGCGTGCACAGCAGGCAGACCAGCTTCCAGTCCGGATCCCAGGCCGTGATCGGCCGGAAGGTCATGCCCTCAACCAGGGTCTTGGCCAGCATCGCGCCGATATTGGGATTGAACGACGACGGATACTGCGTCATGCCGATGACGAGCTCGTCCTTGGCCGCCGCGGGGCGCGCCACCGCGGCGATGCCTGCCACCAGCAGGGCGGCGATGCGGAGGATGACAGTCACACGGCCTCCCGGGCACGATGAGGATCGTGCATCGTAGCGCCACTATCGACGGCGCCAAAACACGGAAACGTCAGTCGTGAGGTATTCCATGACCGATCACGAAAGCCGCCGGCTGGTCGAGCGGTTTTATCATGACATGTGGAACAAGGCCGACGAGCAGGTGGCCCGCGCCATCCTCAGTCCCGATCTCGATTTCCGCGGATCAATCGGTGAGTTGCGACAGGGGGCCGAGGGGTTCATCGGCTATATGCGCAAGATCCATGCCGCGTTCGGTGATTACCATTGCCGGATCGACGATCTCATCAGCACCGCTGACGGACGTGCTGCCGCTCAGATGATGTTCACGGGTATCCACCGCGGCTCTTTATGGGGAGAGGCGCCGAGCGGCAAGCCGATCGGCTGGGCCGGCGCGGCGTTCTTCACCACCGGCGATGGTCGCATCCATCGGATCTGGGTTCTGGGCGATACCGAGGGACTCAAGCGTGCGTTGGGCGTGCTGTCGTCCTGATTTCCTCCCCAACTCAGTTGGGGAGATGCTCCGAAGGGGCCCGGTCCTTACCGCTCGCCGTTGGCCGTCATCGGCGGCCGGACCGTGCCGTGCACGGGATTGCGTCCGCCGTGAGCTGCCGACCAGCGATCGGGCTCGTTGAGGAATGCCCGGGTCTCGGTGAGGCCTCGTTCGTCGAACAGCTTGTAGCGCTCGGCGGCGTCCAGCACGTCCCACCAGGTGGCGAGCGCATGCAGCTTGACGCCCATGGCGGCCAGCACGTCGACGCTTTGCTGGAAGATGCCGTAGTGGAAGATGACGAAGGTGTCAGCGACCTTGGCGTCGGCTTTGCGCAGGGCGTCGATGAACATCACCTTGCTGCCGCCGTCGGTGGCGAGGTCTTCCACCAGCAGCACGCGCTCGCCCGGCTTCAGCTCGCCCTCGATCTGCGCCATGCGGCCGAAGCCCTTGGGCTGCTTGCGCACATACACCATCGGCTTCTTCGCCGTGGCGGCGATGAAGGCGGCGAACGGGATGCCGGCCGTCTCGCCGCCGGCAACGACGTCGATTTTCGACCAGCCGATCGTGTCGCCAATCGCCTTGTGGGCATGCGCCATGATGCGGGCGCGCGCCTCCGGGAAGGAGATGATCTTGCGGCAGTCGATGTAGACGGGGCTGGCGCGGCCGGACGTGAAGATGAAGGGATTTTCAGGCCGGCAGTGAACCGCCTTGATGTCGAGCAACAATCGGGCAGTCTCGCGCGCGGCCGCGGTGGCGCCGCCCTTGGTACTGCCTGCCGGCGCGGCGCGACTGGCCGTCGCCGCGCCGTTGGCACGCGCCGGCTTTTTCGCCGATTTGCTCGATGCGGGTTTCTTCACCGCACCTGCTTTGCCCTTTGTCGGTCGTTTCGACGCCATCACGCTGTTCCCCGCCGTCTTCCCCCGAATCGGCGCACGCTATCTACCGCCCGGCGGTGATGGTAGCAAGTCGCGTGCCGCGAAGAGGATGAGGAGATGATCTCAGAGATGGCATTATGAATTGCATATAATACATTGATATTAAATATTTTTTATCACTTTTTTCTTCTTGAAACTTAGCTGTCGCTGCTTTGCTCAGCGCTACCGGAACGATGGCCGGGACACTGCCAGGGCGAGCCTGAGCGCTGGCATTCCGGGGGCGCAGCCACAACTATGGTCCTCGGCGTGGTGCTCCGGGAGGGACGGCAAGAGTGGACGATTACCTGATGAAAAAAGTCGATGATCTCCTCGCCACGCGCGTCAATCTGGGGGTCACCGGATTGCGTCGGGCGGGCAAGACCGTCTTCATCACGTCCCTGGTCCACAATTTGCTGCGCGCCGATGCAATTGCACCACGCAGCCCGCTGCGCAATTTCGATTTGTTCGATGAAGGACGGCTGGTGGCGGCGATGTTGCGCAATGACATCCACGCCACGGTTCCTCAGTTTCCCTATTCGCGCGCGATCGATGCACTGACGGGACAGCAGCCGCAGTGGCCGATGCCGACCGACGGCATCTCGCGCATCCGTCTCGATATCAACTACCGTCGCGGCAGCGGCCTGATCGGGACTGTCGCCCGGTGGCTGGGGATGACCGACGCGACGCTGCAACTCGACATCGTCGACTATCCCGGCGAATGGCTGGTCGACCTGCCCATGCTCGATCAGAGTTTCGAAGCCTGGTCCGCAGCCATGATGCGGCAGGCACATGCCGGGTCGCGGGGCGCGCTGGCGCGCGACTGGCTGGGCGTCGTGGCTGATCGGCGGGCCGATCAGCCACATGACGAAGAGTGGGCGGGGCGTGCCGCGTCCCTCTATGCCGACTACCTGCAGCGTTGTGCTGATAAAGGGCTTCGGTTCCTGCAGCCCGGGCGGCTGTTGACGCCGGCCGAGCTGCGCGGCGCCCCGGTACTGCGTTTCTGCCCGCTGCCAGAGCTTGATGCGACGGCGAAACCCGGCAGCCTGCATGCCGCGTTCGCAGCCAAGTACCGCGACTACCAGGACAACGTCATCCGGACGTTCTACCGTCAGCATGTTGCCGGGATCGACCGCCAGATCGTGCTGGTCGATGTGCTGACGGCGTTGAACGACGGCGCCGAAGTGTTCGACGACATGAGCGCAGCACTGGCCGCGATCCTGCAGAGCTTCGATCATGGCAAGGCCGGGCCGCTGCGCTGGCTGACCGGCCACAAGATCGATCGCGTCCTTTTCGCGGCCACCAAGGCCGATCACGTCGTGCGCGGCGACCGCCTCCATCTGGAGAACCTGACGCGGCGCATGCTGAACGTGCTCGATGAGAGCAATCGCATCAAGGCATCCGCGGGCGTGTCTGTTGGCGTGCTCGCGGCGATCCGCTGCACGACCGACGTGGTTCGCCGCGACACCGGCCGCGAGGTATTGCAGGGCGGCATCCGTGCCGATGAAGCGACGGCTGCGTTCGATCCTGGCGCCGTACCGCTCGACTACCCGCCGCCCTGGGACTCCTTCAAGTATCGCTTCTGGGATTTCCAGCCGCGTCCTGACCCGGGATGGCGGTACGGTGGCTTCCCGAACATCGGGTTGCCCGATGCGCTGAACTATCTGCTCGGGGATTACGTGTCATGAACGAGCGTCGTGTCGCCACGGATACGCCCGGGCCGGTCGCGCCCGAGCTGATCGTTGCGGTGGAAGACGCACCGCCGTCGAACCGGACCAACGTGGTGCCAGGTCGAGTCGATGCGCCGATCGAGCCGCTGGACGGCGGTGGTGACGTCGTCGTGGCCGCGCCGGCGCGCGTTTCGTACTGGGGGACGGCTGTCTGGCTGCTGGCCGCCACGGTCGCAGGTTTTTCGGTGTACAGCCTGGTGCGTGGGCTGATCGAGATCTGGCAACGCGATTGGGTTGGCGGCGCCGTCCTGGGCACATTGTCGCTGGGATTTCTTGCTGCGTTGCTGGCGGCGCTGCTGCACGAGTTTCGCGCGCTGCGCCGTCTGCATGATGCGGCGCGCCTGCGCACGCGCCTCGAGACAGCGCTGCGCCGCGACTCGCCTGGCGAGCTCATGTCGGCCCTGGCTCCCGTGCTGAGCATGGTGGCGGCGCGCCGCCCGGAACTCGTGCAGCAGTTCCACCACCGCATCGACGGTCAAAGCGACAGTGATGCGATCGTCCGGCAATTCCGCACGGTCGTGCTGTCGGCGCTCGATCAGGAAGCGCGCCGCGCGATACGCCGCGAGACTCTGGTGACGTTGGGTGCGGCTGCGGCGAGCCCGCATCCGGCGCTGGATGCCGTCATCGTTGCTTGGCGCAGCGTGGTGATGGTGCGCCGCGTCGCCGAAATCTATGGTCTGCGTCCGAGCGGCCTGGCCACGATCCGTCTTGCGCGCGCGGCCGTCATCAGCACGGCAACCGCGATGGCCGCTGATCCGGCGGGGGACATGCTGGCAGAGGCGTTGGGCGGCGGTTTCGCCGACAAGATCGCCGGCAAGGTCGCTGAAGGCTCCATCGTCGGTTTGCGTGCGCTGCGCTTCGGCTTGCGCGCGATGGACGTGTGCCGGCCGCTGTCGTTCGAGCCGGATGAACGCAAGAGCTTGCTCGGCACGCTCATGAACACCTGAGTCCGCGCGCGCCGTCGCGGCACAATGCCGATCATGTAGACGTAATCTTGCCCATCGATTCTTGGCGCTCGCACGGACTGCGGTGCGAGCGTGATCGTGACTGTCAGGTTGGAGTCACTTAGCCGTCAGGGTCGGATCACGCGTGCGGAGTATTCGCCGTGTTGTCTGTGGCGCCGTGTGGCGCAGCAAGGAGAGACCCCGGATGTGGACGGTCGTTTGTGACTTCGATGGTACGATCGTGCCGTTCGATGTCACGGATCGCTTGTTGGATCGGTTCGCTGATCCCGCGTGGCAATTCGTAGAAGAGGCGTGGAAGCACGGTCGCATCAGTGCCTTGCGGTGCATGAGCCTGCAGGTGGCCATGATCCGCGCGACTGCGGCGGACCTCGACGCCTTTTTGGACACGATCGAAATCGACTCGCATTTCCCGGCCTTCGTGGCGGACTGCCGTCATGCCGGCGTGCCCGTCGCGGTCGTGAGCGATGGCCTCGACTACGTCATCAACCGGATACTGGCACGCCATCACATCGACGATCTTGCCGTCGTCGCCAACCGGCTGGTGCCGGGCGGTGACGGGACGTACACCATGGCAGTGCCCCATGCGGTCGCCTCGTGCAAGGCGCGCAGCGGTGTCTGCAAATGCAAGCAGGCGGCGCGTCTGGCGGCGCACGGCCACCGCACGCTGCTGATCGGTGATGGCCGTTCCGATTTTTGCCTGGGTGAGACGGCCGACCTGCTGTTCGCGCGCGGTGCGCTTCTCAAGAAGGCGCGCGAGCAGGCCTGGGCAGCGGTTGATGTCCCCGATTTCGCGACCGCACGCCTGGCCTTCGCCAAGTTGATCGGTCGGCTTGCCGAAGTCGCCTGACGATAGAATTTCAAAGCGTGGAGAGTGTCATGAATGACGTAGCGCCGCTGCGCCAATTGCTGGCGGGCGACGAATGCCCCGCCGTGTCGCCATCGCAGGTGATCGACGACGAAGCGGCCTTGCTGGCGGATGAGGCCCTGTGGTGCTCGCATGGCGATACGGTCCACTACGTCGAGCCGCCGAAGCTGTTCGAGCGCTGCGACGGTTCGTTCATGTACGACGCAGCCGGCCGCACCTACCTCGACCTGCAGATGTGGTACTCGGCAGTCAATTTTGGCTACCGCAACCAACGCCTGAACGACGCCGCACGGCGTCAGCTCGACACGCTGCCGCAGGTCGCTTCCCAGTACCTGCACCGCGAGAAGATCGAGCTGGCCAAGAAGATCGCGGGCGGCGTGCAGGACCGCTTCGACATCAAGGGCCGGGTGCATTTCAACGTCGGCGGCTCACAGGCGGTCGAGGATTCGCTGAAGCTGGTGCGCAATGCCTCGGGTGGCAAGAGCCTGATGTTTGCGTTCGAGGGCGGCTACCATGGCCGCACGCTGGGCGCGTCATCGATCACGTCGTCATACCGCTACCGCCGCCGCTACGGCCATTTCGGCGATCGGGCGCAGTTCGTGCCGTTTCCCTATTGCTTCCGCTGTCCCTACGGCAAGCAGCGCGAGGATTGCGGCCTCTATTGCGTCGACCAGTTCGCGCGTCTGTTCGATTCGGAATACTACGGCGTGTGGGATCCCAAGGTCGGCCAGGCCGAGTACGCCGCGTTCTATATTGAGCCGATCCAGGGCACCGGCGGCTACGTCGTGCCGCCGCCGGGTTACTTCGAGAAGCTGAAAGCAGTGCTGGAGGCGCGCAAGATCCTGCTGGTCGATGACGAGATCCAGATGGGTTTCTATCGGGCCGGCAAGCTGTGGGCGATCGAGAACTTCAACGTCAAGCCCGACATCATCGTGTTCGGCAAGGCGCTCACCAACGGTCTCAATCCGTTGTCCGGCCTGTGGGCACGGGAGGAACTGATCAACCCGGCGACGTTCCCGGTCGGCTCGACGCATTCGACGTTCAACGCCAACCCGATGGGCACGGCGGTCGCGCTGGAGACGCTGCGCCTGTGCGACGAGAAGGACTACGAAACGCTGACGTTCGCCAAGGGAGCGTACTTCCTGGCCGGCTTGCGCGAGCTGAAGCGCAAGTACCCCGAGGTCGGCGACGTCGACGGCATGGGCCTGGCGCTGCGCATGGAGATGTGCGGCGCCGACGGGTTCACGCCGGACAAGGCGCTGGTCGACAGAATGGTCGACGAGGGCATGAAAGGCGACCTGCAGGTCGGCGGCCATCGCTACGGCCTGGTCCTCGATGTCGGCGGTTACTACAAGAACGTGATCACGCTGGCCCCGAGCCTGGAGATCACGCGCGAGGAAATCGATCTGGCCGTCGCGCTGCTCGATCAGGTCGTGGCGCGCGCCTTGCGCCGTTGACCGGCCATGCGCGTACGGGCGATCGACCTCGACGGCAGTCTGGCGGCGCAGCCGGCGGTGGTCGACGCCGCGCGTCGCGACGGCGGCTGGATCGCGGCGGCGGATCTGGGACCGCGGCTGCGGCTGTGGACCGACAAGCGCTCGATGCTGAGCTTCGAGCGGCGGGTCGGCGACGTCCTCGATGATCGCGGTCCCGCCGCCACGTTCCTCGGGTCCGGTGATTTCCATCATCTGGCCGTTCCGCTGATGGCGTCCGCTGTGCAGCCCCTCACCATCGTTCATTTCGACAATCATCCCGACTGGGTCCGATTCGCGCCACGATGGCATTGCGGGTCGTGGGTGAACCGGGCGCTGGAGCTGCCCCACGTCGAGCGCATCGTGACCATCGGTCCGTGCAGCGACGATCTCACCTGGCCGCAATTCAAGGGCGCGAACCTGGCGGCATTGCGCGCCGGACGCCTGGAGCTCTATCCGTGGCGGCATGCGCCGTCGCGCATCATCGGCCCCTTCGGCGACGGCCCCGGGCACAGCATCGCCGATGGCCGGATCGCATGGCGCTGCGTCGGCGAGGACTGGCACGCCTTCGTTGCCGAGCTCTGCGCGCGCATTCCGACCGAGTCGATCTGGATCTCCATCGACAAGGACGTATTGCGTGCAGAGGACGCGACGACCAACTGGGATCAGGGCGCAATGCCGCTGTCGGCCCTGACGTTTGCGATCGAGGCGCTGGTCAGTCGCCGGCGCGTGCTGGGAGTCGATGTGTGCGGCGAGTACGCGCCGGCCCGTCATCGCAGTCTGCGCAAGCGCTTCGAGGCATGGACCGACCAGCCGCGGGACAGCGGCAGGCGCGAGATTGCCGTGAATGCCCGCACCAACGAGACCCTGCTGGCGCTGTTGTCGGCGGTGCCGACATGAGCGGCCTTGCGGTCGGCCTGTTCCTGGCCACGGTGCTGCTGGATGTCGTCGGCCAGCTTCTGTTCAAGGTTGGCCTGCTGCGGCTGCCGATGCCGGTGCCGCAGGGCTGGTCCTTCTTCGCCGCCCTCTCCCTGTCGCCCGCCATCGTCGGCGGCGTGCTGGCCTATGCCCTGGAGGCCGTGCTGTGGCTGGCCGCCTTGCAGCACGCGCCGCTCAGCCTGCTCTTTCCGTTGGCCAGCCTCAGCTACTGCGGCGTCGCGCTTGCCGGCTGGCTGGTGCTGGGCGAGCGGGCGACGCCGCGCCGGTGGCTGGGCACCGCCTTGATCACGCTGGGCGTGGCCATCCTGTCGTGGGGAGGACTCTCGTGACCATAAGGCTCGGCACTGCCGAGGGCATCTATCTCAAAGGTGGCCCTGATGCGGTGCTGCTGATCCACGGGCTGACCGGCACACCCGCGGAAATGCGTTTCGTGGCACGCCGCCTCAACGCCGAAGGCTTCACCGTCTGGGTGCCACGGCTGCGCGGCCATTGCCGCAGCGAGGCCGATCTGATCCGCACCGGGTGGCGCGACTGGTACGATGGTGTCGAAGAAGCCCTGTTGCGGCTCCATACCGTCGCCCGGCGCGTCTTTGTCGGCGGTTTGTCGATGGGGGCCTTGTTGTCGCTGCGGTTGGCGCACAGGTGCCGCCATCTGGTGTCCGGCACCGCCCTTTATTCGACGACGCTGTTCTATGACGGCTGGAGCATTCCGCGGGCCCGTTTCCTGCTGCCGCTGATCCTCAAGTCGCCGTTCGCCCGCCGCTATCGCTTCGTGGAAGCCTATCCATTCGGCATCAAGGACGAGCGCCTGCGCGACATCATCGTCGCCCGCATGTCGCGCGGTGACAGCCGTGCCGCCGGTTTTGCCGCCACGCCGGGTCCCAGCCTGATCCAGCTGCGGCAGCTGATCGCGCGGGTCAAACGCGATCTGCCGTTGATCGCGACGCCGACCCTGATCGTTCACGCTCGCGATGACGACATGACCTCGCCGCGCAATGCCGACTATGTCGCCAGTCGCCTGGCCGGCCCAGTGCGGCAGGTCCTGCTCGACGATTGCTACCACATGATCACCATCGACAAGCAGCGCGAGGCGGTGGCCCAGCAAACCGCCGACTTCTTCCGGTCGCTGCCGGTGGCGGCGGCGACCAGCCGATCGCACGCGGTATTGGCATGGGGCGGTCAATCATGATCGACACGCCGCCGGTTCGCGCCGGCTTCAACGCCTGGCTGGGCTGGATCCTGCTGATCGCCTTCGAGACCGCCTCGCAGGTGTTCCTCAAGGCCGGCAGCCATCACCTGCAGGGCGCGGACGGTATCGAACAGTGGCTGCTGTCGGCGGCGTCATCGCCCGCGGTGATTCTCGGGTTCATCTTCTACTTTCTGTCGTTCCTGGCCTGGATGACGCTGCTGCGCGACAGCGACGTCAGCTGGGCGTTTCCGATGACGGCCATCGCCTATGTGACGGTCCTGGGGGCGTCGGTTGCCGTCCTGGGCGAAACCGTCGACCTGACCCGTTGCCTGGGCGTTGCCGTCATCATTGCGGGTGTCGTGCTGCTGGCCGGGGACGGCGACGATGGGGGCCGCCACCCATGATCTCCGTCGCAGTCGCCACCTCGATCGCGGCGATCGGCGCTGACACCTGGAGCGCCTTCCTGCCCGATGAGATCGAGGGCTACGACTACCACCGGGCCGTCGAGGTGGCCGGCCTCGAGGGGTTCGAGCTGCTGTGGATCGTGGCACGCGAAGATGCGCGTATCGTTGCGTTTGCGCCGGCGTTCGTGACGTCCTATCGCCTGGACGCCACCGTGCAGGGACGCTGGAAGAAAGTGACGCAAGCCATCAGCCGCGTCGTGCCGTCGTTGCTGGCCTGCCGCATGGCCTGCCTGGGATCGCCGGCGGCCGAATCATGCATAGTCGGCGTTGCACCGCACCTTGACGCTGCCGGCCGGCGCGCCGTGTTGCTGTTGCTGCTGCAAGCGCTGCGGCGGCTCTCGCAGGATCGTGGCGCCGGTCTGATGGCCATCAAGGACCTGCCGGCGATCAGCGCCGAGGTGTCGGCGGCGGCGGCCCAGGCGGGATACCAGCGCCTGCCGGGCCTGCCCACCGCGCGCCTGGACGTGACCCACACCACGCTCGAGGCTTATCTCGCATCGCTCAGCGCCGCCACGCGCAAGGACATGCGGCGTAAGCTGAGAGTCGCCGGCGATATCACCGTCGAGCGCCGCGCCCGCATCGACGATGTGCTGCCGCGGATGATGGCACTCTATGGCGGCACGCAGGCCCGCAGCGAACTGCGCTTCGAGACATTGCCGCCGAGCTACTTCACCGGCGTGCTCTCGGAGGCCAGCGATCGCGCCAGCTGCTTCCTCTACTGGCACGGCCGCGACCTGCTGGCGTTCAACCTGGTGCTGCATGACGGTCGACGGCTGGTCGACAAGTTCTTCTGCATGGACGCAGCCGACGGGCGCCGCTTCAACCTGTATTTTCTGAGCTGGATGACGAATGTCCGCTTCTGTATCGAGCAGGGCATCGAGACATTCATCAGCGGTCAGGCCTGTTATGGACCCAAGCTGCGGCTCGGCAGCAGCCTGGGTGCGAACTGGCTCTTCTTTCGCCATCGGCGCTGGCCGGTTCATGTCCTGTTGCGCATTGCCGCCATTTTCCTGCGCGCCGACCGGCACGATCCGGTCCTGTCAAGCCTGCCGCTACTCAGCGACCGCTAGCGTCGGCGCAGATGCGTCGGATGCTTTCTTCTGTTCCGCCTTCAGGTAGGCATAGGGGTCATGCATCAGCGCGCCATCCGGCAAGTGGTCCCAGAGCGGGCCGAGCTGCCGTTTGATTCGCGTGTGGAAATACGCGGGCAGCTCGCTTGTGTCGCCATCAAAGAAGCGCCGCATCGAGCGATCGTGAATGAGCAGGTCGCGGACGCGCGCCTGATAGCGCGTACGGCCCGACGATAGCGCGCGAACGAATCCGAACCAGCGTGGAATGATGCCGCGGTTGACAAGCAGCCGGCGCCATACGCGGCGTCCTGTCAATGCATAGCCGGTCAGATCGACGGCGCGCGTATAGAAGTCGACCCAATCGTAGTTCTTGGGCCGGACGTTCATGGCGTGGTTGCTGTCGAGCAGATGGAACGGAAACGGCAGCACCCGTTTCTGGCGCTGGAACTCCAGATTGAGCGGCGCCGCCCGTCCATACGCCGTCAAGAGCGAGAAAGCAGGATAGGCGCCCGGCGCCAGGTCGATGAAGCGCTTGGTCAGCTCGAACGGCGCGGCGCCGTCGTCGCTGTCCAAGCCGAGGACGAAATTGGTCTGCACGAAGGGGACATGCCGCAGGATCATGTTGATGTGGTCGGCAACCTGGGTGACCTTGTCGAGCCCCGTCCTGGTGCCGGTCTTCGATTTGGCGCCGTGCTCGTACCAGCTCTCGATACCGGGCAGCAGGCCGACGAAGCCGTTGCGTGCCAGGCGCTTGACGTTGCCTTCCCCGAGAAGCGAGAGGCTCGTCTCCGCGGCGTGACGCATGCGGCGCCCACGCGGTACGGCCCGCTCGATGGCCGCCATGTAGTCGTTGAAGCGGATCCCGAAATTGGGATCATGCCAGCCGATGAGCGGGTTCCTGAACTTGGTGAGTGCGAACCGCAGGTCTTCCGTCACCTGGTCCAACGACAGCGGGCGATAGTCCACGGTCGAATCGATGCAGAAACTGCACGTATAGGGACAACCCACCGATCCGATCATGGGGACGAATTTCAGCACGCCGGCCTTGGACAGCGCCGCCTCGACGAAGCGCCAGCGCTCGGCGAGTGTCGGAAAATCATCGAGCTGCCGCGACGCTGACAGCGCAAGTCCCTCGCGATGCCGGCTGCCCTGTGTCACGACATCGAGAACGAGCTCGCGATTGGTGAAACCAAGGACGTAGTCGAAATATCGGACCGCATCCTCCGGGTAGCAGCGTGCGTGCGGACCACCGAGAACGGTCACGGTCCCGCGCAGACGGAAGAAATTCGAGACGGCGTAGGCTGTCAGTGCCGAACGGGTAAATGCGTTGATGAACAACACGTCGGCCTCGCCGATGGTCTCCGGCGTGAGGTCCTCGGCGCCCGTATAGCAGATGTAGGTGACCTGATGGCCAGCCTGTTCGCACCAGGCCGCCACGACCTGAGGCATGACGCTCGCCAGACCGGCATTGATAGCGCGCGCATACGCCTTACGCGCCGGCCCCTTGGTAACCAGGTCGAGGACGACGACGCGCCTGGAGGTTGCTGACGGCATGGAGCCTCCGAGGATGCAACAGCATCTTTTCAGCAGAAAGTCGGAGCCGACCGACGATCAGCTCTACGGTCGTTGACAGGGGACAATCTGCAGGCGCTCAGAGCGCAGTCGGTGTGCAGACTGCTCCCAGGACGTCGCATCTTTGGCTGGCGCCTGGGTCTTACGTCAGTTGCGGGTCAGCCCACCGCAGTTGGCGTCTCAATGCAAGCGGGAAAGAGATTGCAGCGATCAGCAGTATCGCTGCGCGGCAAATGACAAAGCGTGTCTTAATTTCTTCACATCGTGCCGTTGCGGCGTGATGCACGCTCCATGACCGTCATACCAAGCGTGGACGTCACGGCGGCAGCACGTATTTCGACCTGATCGCCGGTACGCGATCGGTGCCTTCGTAGCACACGATCAGGGCCTCGTGCGCCATGTTGCCCTTGCCGTCGGACCAGTATTCCGTCGCCAAGCCCTGCCAGCGCATCGTCGACAGGCGCGCGCGGACGGCATCGCCAGTCACGGCATCGATGCCCTTGGTGTTGACGATGTCGCTGACCGCGACGCCCAGCATGCGCACGGCATCGTACTCGGCGACGGCAAACGCATCGGGATCGCTCTGGTAGTCGCGGCGGTAGGCCGTGACGAAACCGCGCATGCCGCTGTTGTCTGTCGCAGCGGCGGGCATTGCCGCCGTCTCGGCGCACACGCCCTTCAGTTCGGCCGGCTCGAGCAGCGCTGCGGTGGCCGGCTGCGCCATGGCCGAGCCGGCGATGATCGGCAGCGACGGCGCCATGGTGCGCGCTTGGCGTACCGCCAGCGCCGTCGACTGCGAATGCAGATGCAGCACCAGCGCATCGGCTTGCGCCGCCTGGGCGCGCGCGATCATGGGCGCGAAGTCGTTGACCGTCGTTGCAACACCTTCCTCGAGAACCGGCTTGATGCCCAGTTCGGCCAGGGTCCGCGCCAGCTGTTCGCGGCCCGACTGGCCATAGGCCGTGGTCTGATAGATCACCGCCGGTCGGCGGGCACCGGTCTTCTCGGCGACATACTTGGCGTGCGCGACCTTCACCGTGCCGTCGCTGGGGAAGAAGCGGAAGAACCAGGGATTGCCCATCTCCGACAGGCGCGATGTGCCGGAGATGGCCAGCACCGGCACTTTCGCCTCGGCCGCCAACGGCAGCACTGCCAGCATCTGGGTGCCCAGGATCGGCCCCAGCGCGGCGATGGGCGGGCGCACGCCGTCACGCACCGCGGTGTCGCGGAAGGCGCGCTGCCAGGCGGTGGCGGCGCCCTCGGGACTGCTGCCGGTGTCGATCAGGTCGACGACGAAGTTCACGCCGACGTCGCGCACGGCCAGCAGCGCGCCGTCGCGCTGGCTCTTGCCTTCCAGGGCGACGAAGCCGGTCAGGGGCACCAGCAAGGGCAGGCGGAAGGAGGGCTTCGCCTGGGCCCGCACGATCAGGGGCAAGCCCACGCCAACGCTTGCGGCGGCGCTAAGCGATATCAGGTTGCGGCGCCTTATCCTTCCCCCGGAGGGGGAAGGTGCCCCGAAGGGGCGGAAGGGGGATTTTTGATTGGATTCGGTTTCTCCAGACATCATCGAATCTCCCCAACATCCCCCTTCCGGCGCTTCGCGCCACCTTCCCCCTCCGGGGGAAAGGAACAGATCTCCTACACCGCCGCGCCGCCGGCCCAGGGTGACATGATTTCGTTCATGCCGGTCACCATGCCGGTCTTCGGATCGCGCCGGATACAGCTGGGGTTGGCGAAGTTCAACGGGTAGACCATGTTGGGCACGTCCTCGACCGGCAGCTTGGCGGCGATCGCGCGCTTGATATCGTCGGGTAGATCCCAGTTGGCGCGGATCGGCCCGGTGCCCGAAACGTCGATGCGCGGCAGGTGGAAGGCGGTTTCGACGTCGAGCCCGCGATCGACCTGCATCATGATGAGCTGCGTGATCGCCGGCACGATGCGGCGGCCGCCCGATGCGCCGATGGCGAACCAGCCTTCGCCGCCCTTGGACACCACCGTCGCGCAGATGTTGCACAGCGGCCGCTTGCCCGGCGCCACCGAGTTCGGCCGGCCCGGCTCGGGATCGAACCACATGATGCCATTGTTCATCATGATGCCGGTCTGCGGCAGCATCACGCGCGAGCCGAACAGCGACAGCAAGGTCTGGGTCAGCGCCACCATGTTGCCTTCGGCATCGACGACGTTGAAGTGCGTGGTGCACGACGGCGTGTGCGCATCGCCCATCGTGCGCAGCCGCTCCTCGTAGGCGGTGTGCAGCGCCTCGGCGACGGCGACGAAGGCATCCGCATCTGGCGGTCCGCTGCCGTTGGTACGATTGCCGATCAGCTCGAAGGTCCGCTTCATGGTCGGCCCCGCCGTCAGGTAGGGCACGGTGTGGATGGTGGCGCCGTTGCGCTCGAAGGTCACGGGATCGACCACACGGGCGTGGTAGTTCGCGAGATCGTCCAGGCTGATGGGCGAGCCACCCTGGTTGAGGTCGGCG
>DATEIF010000838.1:0-12043 GCA_035279205.1 Vineibacter sp. | reverse complement strand
TCTCGACGATGCACACCGCGCCCGGCGCCAGCCAGCCGGCGCGGGCCAGCGCGCCCAGCGCACGCGGCGCCAGGCCGGAGCGGTAAGGCGGATCGAGGAACGCCAGCCCGCAGGCACCGCCGCTGGGCGCCGGCTGCGGCTGCGTGGCATCGGTGCGCAGCACGCGGGCGTTGGCCGTCTCCTTCAGGGTGCGCAAGTTCTCGCCCACGGTGCGGATCGCCTCGGACGAGGCATCCATGAACGTCACGTGCGCCACACCGCGCGACAGCGCCTCGATGCCCAGCGCGCCACAGCCGGCGAAGGCATCGAGCACGCGCGCGCCCGGCAACGGCGAGGTGCCGTCGCCGTTGAGGTCGGCGTGCACCAGGATGTTGAACAACGACTCGCGGGCGCGCGAAGAGGTCGGCCTGATCTCGACGCCCAGCGGCACCACCAGCGGCCGTCCGCGATGCTTGCCGGCGACAATGCGCGGCGGTGCCGGGGGTATGTCACGGCGCGGCCGGCTCATGCCCGTCCTCCGGTCCGCGGTGTGCGGCGCTGCGGACGATCAGGTCCATCGCCGGTCGTGCGCCGCGGCGGCGGTCGGCCCGGCCGTTTGCGTCCATCGCGCGGCTTGGGCTTGGCCCAGCCCGGCTTGCGACCGCTGGCGTCGTAGCCTCCCTCACCGGAGACCTGCGCCACCAGCCGGGCGCTGGCCTCGATCACCGCGCCTTCCGGCAGGGCATCCAGGGTGAAGGGCCCGTAGGCGATGCGGATGAGGCGGTTCACGCCCAGCCCGAGATGCGCCATCACGCGCCGTACCTCACGATTGCGGCCCTCCTTCAGCGCGATGGTCAGCCACATGTTGCTGCGCTGCTGACGGTCCAGGTGCGCGTCGATGGCGCCATAGGTGACGCCGTCGACGACCACGCCGTTGCGCAGGCGATCGAGCGCGGCCTGATCGATCTGGCCGTGCGCGCGCACCCGGTAGCGCCGCGTCCAGCCGCTGGACGGCAGTTCCAACCGCCGCGCCAGCGCACCGTCGTTGGTCAGCAACAGCAGGCCCTCCGAGTTGAGATCGAGCCGCCCGACCGAGACGACCCGCGGCATCTCCTTGGGCAGGGCGTCGAAGATGGTGCGCCGGCCCTCGGGATCATGCGCCGTCACCACCAGGCCGACGGGCTTGTGGTAGAGCCACAGGCGCGCCCGCTCCGGCGCCGCCACCGGCTTGCCGTCGACGCGGATGTCGCTCGCGGCCGTAACCAGCGTCGCCGGCGTATCGATGCGCTGGCCGTCAACGACGACGCGGCCCTCGGCGATCCAGCGTTCGGCATCGCGGCGCGAGCACAGGCCGGCGCGCGCCAGCCGCTTGGCGATGCGTTCGCCCTTGTCGGCGTCGTCAGGCGTATCGGGTGAAGAAGTCATGCGCAGGCTTCTAGGGCGGATTTGGTGAGAGGGGAAATCGTTTGGCGCGGCTGAGGTGGCCATCGCTGACAGAAACGACAGAAAATCGATTGATAGGAAATAACAAGCGGTTACGTTTCGAACATGCGCTGACAGAAAAACGACAGAAAGCGACAGAAAATCCGGATCAGCTTTTGTCTCGTGGCTGGGTGCGCTGACACCACGCGTCAGATGACCATCGAATGCAGCCTCTCATTCTATAATGTTCTCTTTTCAAGGACAAGAAGAATCATCGCTTTGGCGTATCCTTGCCGGTGTCCACCGAGGCCCCCTATTCTCGACCACGACGCAGCACTCGGTGAGGCTTGGATGAGCCACGGCGGCCCGGAAGGCACTTCCCTCAGAATATTGCGGCCGGCAGGCACGCTGCGGACCCAGGTCGTCACGACGCTGCGCAATGCCATCATCGACGGCACATTCAAGGCCGGCGAGCGCCTGGTGGAGCGCAAGGTCTGCGACCTGCTCGGGGTGAGCCGGACCCTGGTCCGCGAGGCCCTGCGGCAGCTCGAGGCCGAAGGGCTGGTCGAGAACGCGCCTTATCGCGGACCGTCAGTCATGGCACTGATGCCCGAGCAGGTTCAGCAGATCTACGAGATGCGCGGCGCGCTCGAAGGGCTGGCGGCGAAACTCTTCGTCGAACGCGCCGACGACGGCGCGGTGGCGGCACTGGTGGCGGCTGTCGAGACCATCGCCGATTGCTACCGGCGCGGCGACAGCACGGGACAGCGCCAGGCGGTCGAGCATTTCTACGACCTGCTGCTGCGCGGTACGCGCAACGACATGCTGTGCAACGCGGTGGGCTCGCATCGCGCACGGCTGGCCTGGTTGCGCGCCATCTCGCTGTCACGGCGTGCGCGCGGCCAGACCAGCCTCGATGAAAAGCGGGCGATCGTGCGCGCCATCGCCGCGCGCGATGCGCAACAGGCGCGCGCGCTCGCCGAAGCGCACGTCGCCAATGCGCTGGCCGGCGTGCTCGACCTGCTGAACAGCGGTGCCGTCGCCGCTGCCGACGAGCGCGACGTACCGGAGCGCGCGGCGGGTTGATATCGCCAGGGCTGTGGGCCCACGCACCAACCTCACCCTGAGGAGCGGCCCGCAGGGCCGCGTCTCGAAGGGTGGGCAACCGTGCACGCACTGCCAACATGTTCTGCGACTCCGTCCGGAGCCCATCCTTCGAGACGGCCGCTGCGCGGCCTCCTCAGGATGAGGTTGGCGTTCGCAGGACCGTCGGCGCCTGAGAGTGGCGCGCTCCCGGCATGGCTCCTCCGCTCGGACGGCGAACGAAACCACTGGATGTTTGTATGATGGTATACCAGACTTTGCCGAACGAATGCCCCGGCGAAGGCAGCGATGGCGCGTCCCGTTCCCAGAGCACCAACACTGACGGACGTCCCGACCGAACCCACGGTCGCCGCTGATCGCGCCAGCCCATTCGTCGAGTTCCTGGGTGTCTGTAAAAGCTACGATGGCGACACGCTGGCCGTGGCCAACGTCGATCTCGCCATCGCCAAGGGCGAGTTCGTCACGTTCCTGGGCCCATCGGGTTCGGGCAAGACCACATCGCTGATGATGCTGGCCGGCTTCGAGACGCCGACAGCGGGTGACATCCGGCTGGCCGGCCGCTCGGTGCGCCACATCCCGCCGCACCGGCGCAACATCGGCATGGTGTTCCAGAACTACGCGCTGTTTCCGCACATGACGGTGGCGCAGAACATCGGCTTTCCCCTGTCGGTGCGCGGCGCCAAGCGCGAGGACATTGCCAAGCGTGTCGATCGCGCGCTGTCGCTGGTGCGGCTCGACGGCTTCGGCCACCGCCGGCCAAGCGAGCTCTCCGGTGGCCAGCAGCAGCGCGTGGCACTGGCCCGCGCCGTCGTGTTCGATCCCGACCTGGTGCTGATGGACGAGCCGTTGGGCGCGCTCGACAAGCAGCTGCGCGAGCAGCTGCAGCTGGAGATCAAGCACATCCATGCCGATCTCGGCGTCACGATCGTCTACGTGACGCACGATCAGTCGGAGGCGCTGACACTGTCGGACCGGATCGCGGTGTTCAAGGACGGCGCCATCCAGCAGATCGGCGGCGCGGTGGAGATCTACGAACGGCCGGCCACGTCGTTCGTGGCGCAGTTCATCGGCGAGAGCAACCGGCTCGACGGTACTGTCGTCGCGCGCGAGGGCGATCGCTGCGTGGTGCGCGTCGATGGCGATCTCCTGGTCAAGGCCGTGCCGGTCGCCGTCGGCGACATGGGATCGCGCACGACGCTGTCGATCCGACCCGAGCACGTCGTCATCGATCCGACGGACAGCCACTGGGACAATGTCGTGCCGGCGCGGCTGGAGAACCTGATCTATCACGGCGATCACGCCCGCGCGCAGTTCCGCCTCGGCGCCGGCCAGATTTTCACCGTCAAGATCTCCAACCCGCGCCACGCCGGTGCTTTTGCCGTCGGCGTCGACGTGCGCCTGGCCTGGCGCGCCACCGACTGCCGGGCACTGGATCCGCTCGCAGCCTCGACCACACCGTCATCCTAGAGGAGCTCGCCATGGCAGGGCCGTCACGTTGGAGCGCTCTCCACCTCATCCTGAGGAGGCCGCGCAGCGGCCGTCTCGAAGGATGGGCTACAGACTCGGCGGATCATGCAAGCTGCTGTCCGGCCGCTCGTGCGGTCGCCCACCCTTCGAGACGCTCGCTACGCTCGCTCCTCAGGGTGAGGTCTGCGCGTAACGCTATCATTGCGATCGCGCTCGTTGCGATAGGGGCACCCTCGACAGCGAGTCCGGCCGCGGCGCGCGACCTCACGGTGACGGCGTGGGGCGGCTCCTCGCAGGCGGCGCAGAAGAAGATCTACTACGAAGCCTTCATGGCCAAGAGCGGCGTGAAGCTGCTGGAGGACTCGTGGTCGGGCGGCATCGGCATCCTGCGCACCAAGGTCCAGGGCGGCAACGCCAACTGGGACGTCGTGCAGGTCGAAGCCGACGAGGCGGTGCTGGGCTGCGACGAAGGCCTGTTCGAGAAGCTCGACTGGACGATGCTGGGCGGCAAGGACGCCTTCATCAAGGGCGCCGCGACCGACTGCGCCGTGGGCTCGGTGGTGTGGACCACCGGCCTCGTCTACGACGGCAACCGCTTCAAGGACGGCCCGCAGACCTGGGCCGACTTCTGGGACGTCAGCAAGTTCCCCGGCAAGCGCACCATGCGCAAGGGCGCCAAGTACACCCTGGAATCGGCACTGATGGCCGACGGCGTGGCGCCTTCAGACGTCTACAAGGTGCTGCGCACGCCGGCCGGCGTCGATCGCGCCTTCAAGAAGCTCGACGAGTTGAAGCCGCACATCGTGTGGTGGACCGCGGGCTCGCAGCCGCCGCAGCTACTGGCGTCAGGCGAGGTGGTGATGGGCGATGCCTATTTCAGCCGCGTGCTGGCGGCCAACAAGGCCGACGGCCGCAACTTCAAGGTCGTGTGGCCCGCCAGCGTCTACGCCATCGACTTCTGGGTGATCCTGAAGGGCAGCCCCAACAAGGCGCAGGCCATGCAGCTGGTCACCTTCATGACGCGGCCCGAGAACCAGAAGCAGTTCCCGCCGCTGGCACTGCAAGGCATCACCAGCATCGAGGCCGGCAAGCAGATCGACGCCGCCGTCGTGCCCAGCATCCCGACCAGTCCGGACAACCTGCGCGTGGCCCTGCCGCTGGATGTCGAGTTCTGGGTCGACAACACCGACCAGCTCAACCAGCGCTTCAATGCCTGGGCGAGCAAGTAGGGCGAGCGGGCATGGGATTGTTTCGCTGGGAGCGCGGGCGTCTCGCCCGCATCGGCGCGCCAGCGCCGACCATCGATGTTTCGCCCTCCGCAGACGCTGCGGGCGAATGCGGGCGGGACGCCCGCGCTCCCAGCACGATCACCCTGAAAGCCAGCCTGCGTCGCATCGAGCGGCGGCAGGCGCTGATCGGTGCGGCACTGGTGGCACCGCTGCTGCTGTTCCTCGCCGTCAATTTCCTGCTGCCTATCGCGCTGATGCTGTTTCGCAGCGTCGATGACCCTGACGTGCGCGCCATCATGCCGCGCACCGCCGCGGCGCTCGCCACGTGGGACGGACGCGACCTGCCGCCCGCGACCGTCGCGACGCTGATGATCGGCGAGCTCGAGGCCGCGCGCGGCGGTGCCGATCTCAGCCGCGCCGCCAATCGCCTGAACTACGACATCAACGGCTTTCGCTCGCTGCTGCTGAAGACGGCCCGTAACCTGCCGTCGGCCGGCGACGGCGATGCCCGCCAGGCGCTGCTCGCGATCGATCAACGCTGGGGCGACGTCGAAACCTGGGCCGCCATCAAGCGCGCCGCAGGCCCACTGACAGGCTTCTATCTCCTGGGCGCCGTCGACCTGAAGCAAAGCGCCACCGGCGAGATCCAGGGGGTCTCGCCCGATCGCGCCATCTTCCTGAAGGTGCTGGCACGCACGCTGTGGATCGGCTTCTGGGTCACGGTGCTGTGCCTGGCGCTGGGCTATCCGGTCGCCTACCTGCTGGCCACCGCATCAAGCCGGACCGCCAACCTGCTGATGATCCTGGTCCTGCTGCCGTTCTGGACGTCGCTGCTGGTGCGCACCACCGCCTGGGTCGTGCTGCTGCAGAAGGATGGACCGGTCAACGGCGCGCTGCACGGGGCCGGCCTGATCGACGAGCCGCTGCGCCTGATCTTCAACCGGGTCGGCGTGTACGTGGCGATCACCCACGTGCTGCTGCCGTTCATGATCCTGCCGCTCTACAGCGTCATGAAGGGGATCGGGCCTTCGGCCATGCGCGCCGCCGTTTCGCTGGGCGCCCATCCGTTCGTGGCCTTCGCGCGCGTCTATCTCCCGCAGACGGTGCCCGGCATCACGGCCGGCACCTTGTTGGTGTTCATCTCCGCCATCGGCTACTACGTCACGCCGGCCCTGATCGGTGGTGCCGACGATCAGATGCTGAGCACCTTCATCGCCTTCTACACCAACGAGACGACGAACTGGGGCATGGCGGCGGCGCTGGGCGGCATCCTCCTGGTCATCACTGCGCTCCTCTATGCCGTCTATGACCGGCTGGCCGGACGCGCCACGGTGGGCCTGGCATGAGCGGCTGGACCTCCGCGACGCGCGGCGAGATCGCCTGGCGGCATGCCTTCCGCGTCTATTGCGGCCTGGTATTCGCCTTCCTGGTGCTGCCGATCGCCGTCATCGTGCCGCTGTCGTTCAATGCCGGATCGTTCCTGACGTTTCCGATGCCGGGCCTGTCGCTGCGCTGGTACGCCGACTTCTTCGCCTCGCCCAAGTGGCTCGCCGCGGTCTCCAACAGCTTCGGCGTCGGCGCCGCAACGACGGTGCTGGCGACGGTCCTGGGCACGCTGGCGGCGCTGGGGCTGGCGCGGCTCAAGCCGCGGGCGCGCCGGGTGTTGGGCGCCGTCATCCTCGCGCCGCTGATCGTGCCGGTCGTGATCACCGGCGTCGGCGTCTACTTCCTCTATGCGCCGCTGCACCTCACCAACAGCTATCTAGGCCTGGTGCTGGCGCATACGGTGCTGGCGATCCCGTTCGTCGTGCTGACGGTGTCGGCCAGCCTGCACAACTTCGACCGCAACCTGCTGCGCGCGGCGTCGAACCTGGGCGCATCGCCCGTGGTGGCGTTTCGCCGGGTGATGCTGCCGGTGATCCTGCCCGGCGTGGTGTCCGGCGCCGTGTTCGCCTTCGCGACCTCGTTCGACGAGATCGTGATGGGCCTCTTCCTCGCCGGGCCGACCCAGCGCACGTTGCCGATCCAGATGTTCAACGGTGTGCGCGAGGAGATCAGCCCCACCATCACCGCCGCGGCCACCTTGCTGGTGGTGCTGTCGATTGCGCTCCTGGTGACGATCGAGATGCTGCGCCGGCGCACCGAACGATTTGCCCGCAAAGCCACGACCTGAAATCATCTGCTGCGAGGAGACCACACGCCATGACCTTCATGCCGAATTCACCGGAAGCCCGCGACGTCGCGTCCTACATCCACCCGCAGACTAACCCGCGGACCCACCGCGAAACCGGACCCAACATCATCGCCAAGGGCGACGGCATCTGGATCGAGGATAACGAGGGCAAGCGCGCGCTCGATGCCGCCGCCGGCCTGTGGTGCGCCTCGCTGGGCTTCGCCGCCAACGAGCGCCTGGCACGGGTCGCCTACGAGCAGATGCGCAAGCTCGGCTACTACCAGACCTACCGCAGCAGCTCGAACGACCCCACCATCGACCTCACCGAAAAGCTGCTGAAGCTGGCGCCGGTGCCGATGTCCAAGGTGCTGCTGCAGTGCTCGGGATCGGAGGCCAACGACACCGCCATCAAGCTGATCTGGTACTATCAGCACGCTGTCGGCAAGCCGGCGAAGAAGAAGATCATCGGTCGCATGGCGGGCTATCACGGCAACACGGTCGCCGCCGCCAGCCTGTCGGGCAAGCCCGACATGCACGCCGACTTCGGCATCCCCCTGCCGATGATGCGCCACACCGAGTTCCCGCACTGGTATCGCCATCACCAGGAGGGCGAAAGCGAAGAAGCCTTCGCCACCCGCATGGCCGAGGCGCTGGAGAAGCTCATCCTCGACGAGGGGCCGGAGACGGTCGCCGCCTTCTTCGCCGAGCCGGTGATGGGCGCCGGCGGCGCCGTGCTGCCGCCGCGCACCTACTTCGAGAAGATCCAGGCCGTGCTGCGCAAGCACGACGTGCTGTTCGTCGCCGACGAGGTGATCTGCGGTTTCGGCCGCACCGGCAACTGGTGGGGCAGCCAGACCTTCGACCTGAAGCCCGACATGATCTCCTGCGCCAAGGCGCTGTCGGCCGCCTTCCAGCCGATCTCGGCGCTGCTGATCAACGAGAAGGTCTACCAGGCCATGCTGGTCCAGGGTGACAAGCAGGGCAACTTCGCGCACGGCTACACCTATTCCGGCCATCCCGTGGCCACCGCCGTAGCGCTGGAGGCGTTGAAGATCTACGAGGAGACCGACATCGTCGGCCACGTCAAGACCGTGGGCCCGCGCCTGATCGCGGGCCTGCGCGCGCTCGGCGACCATCCGATCGTCGGCCACGCCAACGGCGTCGGGCTGATCGCCGGCGTCGAGCTGGTGGCCGACAAGGCGACGCGCGGCCTGTTCCCCGCCGAGGTCAAGATCGGCGCCATCGCCGATCGCGCCGCGCGCAAGCACGGGCTGATCCTGCGCGTCATCGGCAACCGCCTGGCGCTGTCGCCGCCGCTGATCATCACCGCGTCGGAGATCGACGAGTTGCTGCTGCGCCTGAAGAAGACGCTGGACGACACGTGGGCCGAGGCGCGGCAGGTCGCGGCCTGAGGACCGGTGCAACGGATCATCTGCGAGGGCGCCAGATAGGTACTGGAACAGGCATGTTCGCAGGGCATGCGTGTTGCCCACTCTTCGAGACGCGGCCCTGCGGGCCGCCCCTCAGGGTGTGCGGTTCGTGCGCTCCCGACAAGGACGGGCTCGGTCTCAGAGCTGTCGTGCGATCGCTGTCTTGTCGATGATCGACCAAACCGTTTCGATGCGTGCTCCGACAAACGCGTAAAATACATTCTCTTCGAATTGGACACGCCTGCCGTTCACGGGCAGGTCAAACAGCGAGCCGATCGGCGTGCAGTCGAAATGCAGACGGCTCGCGATATGGGGCGGATCGCAGACCAAGAGCTCGATATGAAATCGAAGATCCGGGATCGCGCGGAAATCGCCTTCCAGCATCGATCGATAGCCTGCGAGGCCCACATAGGCGCCGTTGTAGCGGACATCATCGTGAACGAACGCTTTGAGCTCGTCCCAGTCCTGCCGGTTCAGGCAATCGATATAGCGGCGATAGATGTTGATCAGTTCATCGCGGGTCATTGATGTCTCTGACGTTGTCCGGCCATTTTAACGCAATCGTGCTCTTGCTAGTAAGGCTACGCGAGGTCGCCCATGAGCACGCTCACCATCACCGCCAAAGGGTAAGTCACGCTCAGCAAGGAACTCCCGAAGCACCTCGGAGTGCATCCGGGTGAGAAGGTCATCGTGGCGAAGCTTCCTGATGGTCGTATCACGGTAAGGGCCGCGCGGCCGACCGGCAAGATCTCCGATGTCTCAACTTCCTGAAACGGAAAGGCCGACTGTCGCTGTCGATCGAGGAAATCAAGGAGATCGCGGCCCGCGGCTGGACTGGCAAACGATGAACATCACAGCCGATACCGATGTGCTCATCTCATCAGTGCCGACATTCCTTGAGCGAACCACCGCAAGGTCCTTCGCTGCGCTCAGGACGACGGCGGCGGCTGATTCCAGCAACCGGCGCTACATCGTCTTCCAGTCGCCGGACTGCTCGAAGGCGTGCGCGGCGCGGTAGATCGTCGCCTCGGCGAAATGGCGGCCGACCAGCGTAAGGCCCACCGGCAGGCCGTCGATCATGCCGCATGGCACCGACATCGCAGGATGGTGCGTGAGGTTGAACGGCAGCGTGTTGGCGATGGTCTCCACGGCGCGCGCCACGTACTCCTCGCGTGGCGCCGTGGGCGCGGGCAGCGGCGTTGCCGTCATCGGCGTGGTCGGCATCAGCAGCAGGTCGTAGCGCTGCAGGGCCGCGTCATAGGCCGCCCGCAGCCGGCGGGTGATGTTGAGCGCCTTGCCGTAGTAGCGCGGACCGAACTGGTTGTTGATGTGGGTGCCCAGCATCAGGAACAGCTTGGTGGTTTCCGACAGCGAGTCGGCCTGACGCCGCCAGCCGCGGTGGAATGCCATCAGCGAGGTGGCATAGAGATCGGGGCGGCCCAGGCCGTAGCCGTCGCCATGCATCATGGTCTGCGTCACGCCGCCGATGCCGATCGGCGTCCACAGCGCCGGCGCAACCAGATGCATGGGGATCGACACCGTCTCGACGCCGGCGCCCAGATCGGCAAGACGCCGGGCCGCAGCCCGCACGCTGTCATTGACCGCCGCCTCGGCCGTGGGCTGCTCGAAGCCTTCCTTGACCAGCGCGATCTTCAGGCCCTTCACGCCACCGCCCAGCGCCTCGGTGTAGTTGTCCACGCGCGGCGCCTTGATGCGCGGATCGTAGCCGTCGTCGCCGGCGATGACCTCCAGCAGCAGCGCGTTGTCGGCGACGGTGGCGGTCATCGGGCCGACGTGATCGATGACGACCTCGATCGGCATGATGCCGGTGTAGGGCACCAGACCCCAGGTCGGCTTCATGCCGCAGATACCGCAGAACGCGGCCGGGATGCGCACCGAGCCGCCCTGGTCGCCGCCGATCGCCATGTCGACCTCGCCGCGCGCCACCACGACGGCGCTGCCCGACGACGAGCCGCCGGCCGTGTAGCCCATCCTGTACGGGTTGTGCACGGGCCCCACGGAGTTGGTATGGCTGGCGCCCGAGATGCAGAAGTGCTCGCTGTGCACCTTGCCCACGACATGGGCGCCGGCATCGAGCATGCGGGTGACGATCGTGGCGTCGAAGTCGGGCACGTAGCCTTCCAGCGTGGACGAGCCGTTCATCATCGGCACGCCGGCCAGCATCACGTTGTCCTTCAACGCCACCGTTCTGCTTTTGAGCTTGCCGACGGCGGCACCCGTCACGACCGTCCGGCGATACCAGGCGTTATACGGGTTCTCCGCCGGAGCCGGGCGGTAACCCGGCGTGCGTGGGTAGGTCACGATGGGGACCTCGTCGGGCATCGCCGCCACGGCGTTATAGGCGTCGATCGAGCCCTGCATCAGCCCGCGGAACGAGGCGACATCGTCGTCGGTCAGGGCCAGGCCGCATTGATCGGCGACGGCGCGCACCTGATCCGGCGTTGGAAGCGTGACGGTCACGAGTACTCTCCTGCTCTGTCAGAGGCGGCGTAGAGGGGATGCGGGGGCCCATCCTGGCCATCGCGCACCAGAACGCTGCCCAACGCCGCGCATTGCGGCAGGTTCTGCAACGCGATCAGAACGAGATCGGCGGTGCCGTCCCGATTGTCGAAGGCGTGCGGGCACCAGGCCGGCAGCAGGAGGATGTCGCCAGCGACGAGAGGCCGCGCGCCGACGCAGTCACCGAGGTCCACCACGCCATGTCCCTCCTGCACCAGGTACAGATGCCAGAAGGAGTGCGCATGCGTGCGGGTACAATCACCGGGGCGCACCACCTGCACGGCCAACGACAGTCCCGGCGCTACGGCCCCGGCGTCGCCGAGGTCGGGATTGACGAGCGCCAACGTCCCGCGCTCGCCATGCGCGCGGGCGGACAGTTCGTGGCGGATATCGTTGCCCGGCCAAACGACCGCTTTCGGCGTCGCGCGCAGCGCTCGGCGCAGGTACGCGTCGAAACCGACGATCTGTCCCGCGACGTAGCCGGCCGGTCCACGCCTGGGACGGTCGCGCTGCCGGTCACCGCCGTCCATCAGTCTGCCCCCTGCCCTGTTGTCGGCTCCGGCAACCGATACCCGCTGCCATCCGTCCCATCGCCGCCATGCAGCAGGCGCGCGGCAGCGATCAGCGTCCGCTCGTAGCGTTGCTGAACCGCCGCGACGGCTTGTGGCGTCCATGTCCAGAAGCCGCAGCCGCTCTTGGTGCCGCAATACCCGTGCGCC
>DATEIF010000837.1:0-6656 GCA_035279205.1 Vineibacter sp. | reverse complement strand
ATGCTGGCCGACCTCGACAGCCTCGAGAAGCGCCTGCCCAACCTGCAGAAGAAGGCCAAGGGCGGCGACAAGGATGCCGCGGCCGAAGTGCCGGTCATGGAGCGCATCGTGGCGTCGCTGCGCGACGGCAAGCCGGCCCGCACGGTCGCGTTCTCGACCGAGGAGCTGTCGATCGTGCGCCGCATGCAGCTGCTGACCGCCAAGCCGCAGATGTTCGTGCTCAACGTCGACGAGGCCTCGGCCGCCACCGGCAACGCCATCAGCGCCAAGGCCGCCGACTACGCGAAGTCGCTCGGCGCGCCCTTCGTCATCATCTCGGCCGCCATCGAGGCTGAGGTGGCGCAGCTGCCGGCCGCCGACCAGGGCGACTATCTCGAGTCGCTGGGCCTGCACGATACCGGCCTCAACCGCGTGATCGCCGCCGGCTACGGCCTGCTCGACCTGGTGACCTTCTTCACCGTCGGCCCCAAGGAGGCGCACGCCTGGACGGTGAAGCGCGGCAGCAAGGCGCCACAGGCGGCCGGCGCCATCCACACCGATTTCGAAAAGGGTTTCATCCGGGCCGAGACCATCGGCTACGACGATTTCGTCGCCTGCAACGGCGAGCAAGGCGCCAAGGACGCGGGCAAGATGCGGCTGGAGGGCAAGGACTACGTCGCCCAGGATGGCGATATCTTCCACTTCCGCTTCAACGTGTAGGCGGCGCTTCCCTGCCACCGTGGACGCCGGATGGCCGCTGTCGGCGACGACAGCGGCCGGTCCGTGCAGCGACGATCAGATCACTTGCGGCGCAGCGCGCTGATCACGCCGTCGGCGTAGGCCGGATCGGCGCGGCGGAAGTGCTCGATCTGTCGATCCTGGATGTCGGCCGGCACCGAGCCGATCGAGCGTGCGATGTTGTCGAACAACCGCTGCCGCTGGGCCGCATCGAACAGGCGGAACAGCGCGCCGGGCTGGCTGTAGTAGTCGTCATCCGCCCGGTGGTCGTAGCGCGCGGCGGCGCCATCGATCGCCAGCGGCGGTTCGGCTGCCGCGGCCGTCTGCGCGAACGAGCCGAAGCGATTGGGCTCGTAGTTCTCGGTGGCGCCCAGGTTGCCATCGACGCGGCTGGCGCCGTCGCGGTGGAAGCTATGGAACGGGCAGCGCGGTGCGTTCACCGGGATCTGATGGTGGTTGATCCCGAGCCGGTAGCGGTGCGTGTCGCCATACGAAAAGAGGCGGCCCTGCAGCATCTTGTCCGGCGAGAAGCCGATGCCGGGCACGACGTTGGCGGGCGTGAAGGCCGCCTGCTCGACCTCGGCGAAGTAGTTCTGCGGGTTGCGGTTGAGCTCCATGATGCCGACGTCGATCAGCGGATAGTCGGCGTGCGGCCATACCTTGGTGAGATCGAACGGATTGTAGCGGTAGGTGGCCGCGTCCTTCTCCGGCATGACCTGCACGCACAGGCGCCAGCGCGGGAATTCGCCGCGCTCGATGCTGTCGAACAGATCGCGCTGCGCACTCTCGCGATCGTTGCCGACAACCCCTGCCGCCTCGGCATCGGTATAATGCGTATGGCCCTGCATGGTCTTGAAGTGGAACTTCACCCAGAACCGCTCGTTGGCGGCGTTGATGAAGCTGTAGGTGTGGCTGCCGAAGCCGTCGATCTGGCGGTAGTTGCGCGGCAGGCCGCGATCGCTCATCAGGATGGTGACCTGGTGCAGGCTCTCGGGGTGACGTGACCAGAAGTCCCATGCTGCGGTCGGGTTGCGCAGGTTGGTACGCGGATCTCGCTTCTGGGTATGGATGAAGTCCGGGAACTTCAACGGGTCACGCACGAAGAACACGGGCGTGTTGTTGCCGACCAGGTCCCAGTTGCCCTCGTCGGTATAGAACTTGATCGCAAAGCCGCGCACGTCGCGCTCGGCATCGGCTGCGCCACGCTCGCCGGCCACCGTCGAGAAACGCAGGAACAGGTCGGTCTTCTTGCCAACGCGCTCGAAGACTCGAGCCTTGCTGTAGCGCGTGATGTCATGGGTGATCGTGAGCGTACCGTAGGCACCCGACCCCTTGGCGTGCACCACGCGCTCGGGAATGCGTTCGCGATCGAAGTGCGCCAGCTTCTCGATCAGCCAGAAATCCTCCAGCAGCAGTGGGCCGCGCGGACCCGCCGAGAGAGAGTTCTGGTTGTCCACGACCGGCGCACCGGCGGCGGTGGTCAAGGTGGTCTTGCTCGACGACGACATGGCTGGCTTCTCTGCTGGCTGGTGTCAGTATTGGGACGTCGGCTCAAGCCGCTTCAGGCAGCGCCGTGGCACCGGAGGCTAGGGCTTGCTCGCCTTCCAGGGTTGCGGCAACGGCGTGCACGGTGGCCGCAATGCGGACGGCGGCCTGGATCTGCTCCGCGCCCAGACCTGCTTTGCGCAGTTCATGCTCGTGCGCTTCCAGGCACATGCCGCAGCCATTCACGGCCGAGACGGCCAGCGACCACAGCTCGAAGTCGGCCTTCTCGACGCCAGGTTTGGCCATGGCGTTCATGCGCAGCTTGGCGGGCAGCGTCTTGTAGTCGCCGCCGACGAGATGCACGAAGCGATAGTAGATGTTGTTCATCGCCATGATCGCCGCCGCGGTCTTGGCGGCATTCAACGCCTCGGCCGACAACTGCGGCGCGAACTCGGCCACAATGGCGCGCAGGGTCGCGTCGTGACGGCTGGCCAGGGCGGCGGCAATGAACGTACCGGCCCGCTGTTGCACCGAGAGCGACGGCTCGGCCGCCAGGCTCGAGAGGTTCAGCTTCAGGTCGCGTGCATACTCGGGCAGCGCGGTCTTCAGGGCTTCAAGGGACATGGATGCACTCCGAAAGCGAGTGAAGGAGGTGGACGCCGGCCCGCGAAGGAGATCGGAGCCGGCGTCCAGGGCATCAGGCGGCGGGCTTCAGTACCGCGTCACCCTTCTGCCAGTTGCAGGGGCAGAGCTCGTCGGTCTGCAGGGCATCCAGCACACGCAGCACCTCCTGCGGGTTGCGCCCGACGCTGAGGTCGTTCACCGACACGAAGCGGATCACGCCCTCGGGGTCGACCACGAACGTCGCGCGCAGCGCCACGCCTTCCTGCCGATCCAGAATGCCGAACGCCGATGACAGGTCGCGCTTGATGTCGGCCAGCATCGGGAAGGGCAGGGCCTTGAGGTCGGGGTGGTTCTGTCGCCACGCCAAGTGGACGTACTCGCTGTCGGTGCTGACGCCGTAGAGGACCGCGTCGCGGTCGGCGAAGTCGCTGTTGAGCTTGCCGAAGGCCGCGATCTCGGTCGGACAGACGAACGTGAAGTCCTTCGGCCAGAAGAAGATCACGCGCCACTTGCCCTGATTAGTGCGGTCGGTGACGTCGGTGAACGCCTTCTTCGGGTCGGTCGACACCACGGCCTTGAGGTCGAACGTGGGCAGCTTGTCGCCAACAGTCAGCATGATTGAGCTCCTTCGATATTCAGTGAGGGTGTCCATCCGGGACACTTGATAATTAATTGCAATCCAATATATCATCCAATGAATTGAATTGGACGATACGATCGGAATTTCCGATGAACGCACTGCCGAGCCTGCGCCAGCTGCGCTACCTGGTCGCGGTCGCCGATACGGGCCATTTCGGCCGCGCCGCGGAACGCTGCGCCGTGACGCAGTCGACCCTGAGCGCCGGGTTGAAGGAGCTGGAAACGACGCTGGGCACCACCCTGATCGAGCGCGATCGGCGCTCGGCGACGCCGACCCCGATCGGCGGCGAGATCGTGGTGCGTGCCCGCCGCCTGCTGGCCGAGGCGGAGGACCTGGTCGACCTGGCGCGTGGTGCTGCGGCGCCGCTGAGCGGGCCGCTGCGCATCGGCGTCATCCCGACGATCGCGCCCTATCTGCTGCCCGACCTGCTGCCATTGCTGCGCCAGCGCTACCCGGACCTGCAGCCGTTCCTGGTCGAGGACCAGACGGCGCGGCTGGTCGAGCGGCTGTCGGCCGGCGCGCTCGACGTGGCGGTGCTGGCCCTGCCCTACGACCTGCCGCGTCTGGCGACCTTGGCGCTGTTCGACGATCCCTTCGTCGTCGCCGCGCCGGCGGGTCATGGGCTGCTGAAGCAGAAGACGGTCGACCCGGCGTCACTGGCCGGCGAGACCCTGCTGCTGCTGGCCGACGGCCACTGCCTGCGCGAGCATGCGCTGTCGGCCTGCGGCCTGGGCCGCGACACCACAGGCCGCGCCGTCGAGGCAACCAGCCTGTCGACCTTGATTCACATGGTCGACTCGGGTCTGGGCGTCACGCTACTGCCCGCGATGGCGATCCGCGCCGGCGCCTTGCGCGGCACCCGGATCGAGACACGGCCACTTGACGGACCTGACGCCAGCCGGACGGTAGGGCTTGCCTGGCGCGCGAGTTCGGCCCAGGAGCAAAGCTATACGCTGCTGGGCGAGGTCATTCGCGAGGCCAGCCGCGCATGAGCGCGGCGACCGCCGTGTTGTCCTCGCCGCCCTGCGCATCGAGCGCGTCGGCGGCGGACTGGCGATCGGCGGCCTGGCGGTTCTGGCCGACCTTTGCCTTGGCCTGCAGGCGATCGATCGGCATCTCGAAGGCGACGATGCCCTTCATCTGCGCCAACGCGTTGCCCGCCGGCAGGCCAGCAGTGGTCCAGGGCTGCGGCAGCGACGCTTCGAAGTAGGCAGCGAGGCGCTCGACCACCGTGAGCGCCACGGCATCGTCAGCGATAATGCGTGGCGTGCCGTAGGCGTGCACGGCGGTGTAGTTCCACGTCGGCACCAGATTGGCGCTGGTGTACCAGGTGGGCGAGATATAGGCGTGCGGCCCGTGGAACACCGCCAAGGTCGGCGCGCCGCGGCCGAACAATGTCCAGTGCGGGTTGGGCCGCGCCACGTGACCGATCAGCTTGCCGTGCGGCGAGCCGTCATCCTCGAACAGCAGCGGCAGATGGGTGACGAACGGCGCCCCATCCTCGCCCGTCGTCACCAAGGTCGCGAACGATCGCGCGCGCATCAGGTCCCGCGCGGCGTTGGCATCCTTGAGCTCGAAGTACGATGGCATGTACATGGCGGCTTCCTCGTCAAAGCGCCGCCCTTTTGCGGTCCGGCGCTGCCATGCTCAAACGGATTCGTGCCTTGCGGGACAAGATAATTGTCCACCCCGCGACAACCGCCCTATTGTCCCGCGTCCCTTTCCGAGGAGGAACCTATGGCTGAGACCATTCGCCTGAAGGCCAAGGACGGCGTCGAGATCGGCGGCTACCTCGCCACGCCGTCGGGCACGCCCAAGGGCCACGTGATCGTGGTGATGGAGATCTTCGGGGTCAATCATCACATCAAGGCCGTCACCGATCGCCTCGCCGCCGACGGCTACGTCGCGCTGGCGCCGCAGTTCTTCGACCGCATCAAGCCCGGCATCGAGCTCGGCTACACCGCCGAGACCATCGCCCAGGGCCGCGACTACGTCATGGGCCTGGGTGTCGACAAGCCGCTTGCCGACGTGCAATCGGCCATCGATGCGCTCAAGGCGCGCGGCGCCAAGAAGGTCGGCATCACCGGTTTCTGCTGGGGCGGCACCATCACCTGGCTCAGTGCCTGCCGGCTGCCGGTCGACGTCGCGGTGGGCTACTACGGCGGCGGCATCCATGGCGCCAAGGCCCAGACGCCGAAATGCCCCACCATGCTGCATTTCGGCGACAAGGACGCCCACATCCCCATGACCCACGTCAACGAGCTACGCGAACTGCACAAGGATGTGACGATCTACGACTACCCGGCCGATCATGGCTTCCACTGCGACGAACGCGGCAGCTACGACGCCAGCGCGGCCAAGATCGCCTACGGCCGCACCCTGGAGTTCTTCGCCAAGCACCTGCCGTAGTCCAGCTGGCCCTAGCTGGCGGCCGGCATCAGCGCGCTCGCGGCGACTTCGCGGGCGCGTCGGTATTCGTAAGCCTGCAGGTGCGCATACGCGAAGCGCAGGTTGGGGGTCGCGACACCGGCGGCCTGCGCTCGCGCCAGCAGGTCGCCCACGATGTGCTCGGCCTCGACGCGGCCGCCGCGCTCGAGGTCGTAGAGCAGCGAGGCGGCAAACATCGAGCCGCGCGCCAGCACGATCCCTTCGACTGTCTTGAGACCGGCGGCGGAAGGCTCATGGCCGGCGGCGGCCGCGACCTTGCGGCACTCTTCGATGGTTTCGCGCATGAGCGCCTCACCGTCGTTGGCGGCCAGGATGTCGCCCACCGGCGCCCGCATCACGCACGTCATCGATGCCAGGGTGCCCAGCATCACCCACTTGTCCCACATGTCCTGCACGATGTTGGTGTGCAGGCCGCCATCGACGCCGGCGCGGGTCAGCGCCTCGGCGAACGTCGCCACGGTGGGGCGCGGCGCGCGGCCCTTGTCGCGCTCGCCCAGACTGACCGCCGCGAACGGGCTTGAGTGCACCACCGTGCCGTCGGGCGCCAGGGTGGCGCCGATACGCGCCACGCCGCCCACGATGTGGTCGCGGCCAAAGCGCGTGTCGAGCGTGTCGAGATGCTTCATGCCGTTGAGCATCGGAATGATCGCGGTGTTCGGTCCGACCGCCGCGGCAAACGACTTGATGGCGTCGTCGAGGTCGAACGCCTTGCAGCTCAGGAGCACGACGTCGAACTTGTCCT
>DATEIF010000836.1:0-5465 GCA_035279205.1 Vineibacter sp. | reverse complement strand
GTTGGCGCGCCAGGCGATGGCGCGTGCCCATGCGCCCTACTCGCGCTTTCCGGTCGGCGCCGTGCTGCGCGGCGCCAACGGCAGGCTCTACGCCGGCTGCAATGTCGAGAACGCCGCCTATCCCGAGGGCTGGTGCGCCGAGGCCTCGGCGATCGCCGCCATGGTGATGGATGGCGAGCGGCGCATCGTCGAGGCGCTGGTGATGGGCACCGGCGCCGCGCTGGTGACGCCCTGCGGCGGCTGCCGTCAGCGGCTGCGCGAGTTCGCCGCCGATACGCTGCCGATTCACATCTGTGGCCCCGACGGCCCACGCCGCACGGTCACCCTGGGCGAGTTGCTGCCGCTGTCATTCGGGCCGGACAATTTGTCGGGGGTGGACTCACCGCCCAAGGCTTGAGTCACGGCTGCACGCGTGTCAGTCGCGACAGCATCATTGCCAGCAAGGTGCTTGGCCAAGGTGCGAATCAGATCGCGATCGCTCTTTCGTCCGATCACCTCGAACCGGACCAAGCCATGGGCTGCAAGCCGGCGATGATAGCGCGCTACCCTGCATTGGCGTGAGATGGTCGCCATGACTTCTCTCCGTCGGCGTCCCCGGGGACAAAATCACTCTCGCGAATCGCGTGACAACAATGACAACAATGACATCAATTCGATTTCCTGGGAGCGCGGGCCTCCGGCCCGCATCGGCGCGCAGCGCCGAATCATGAGCGGGCGGGACGCCCGCGCTCCCAGGCGTCGCTCGACAGCATCGGGTTGACGGCCCAGCGCAGGCGGGGGCGGCCGACGCCTTCGGCGGGTGCGATGCGCCGCAGCCAGCCGGCGGCGATCAGGGTTTCGATCACGCCGTCGACGCCGGCTGCGTTGTGCGCGACGCGGGCGTGGCGCCAGAGGTCGTCGCGCGACACCTCCGCCTGTGCCTGGCGGCGGATCCACAGCAGCGCCTTGCGGGCCTGGCGCATTTTGTCGCTGACGCCTGATGCACCCAGCACGGCGCCGGCATGCGGCCACAGATATGTGCCCCACAGCGCGATGGCAGCCTCCACGGCCTCGGCAGCGATGTCCTGCGGTTCCGGCCGGTCGGCGAATTGCGCCGACCAGTCGAGGAACGCCCACACGCCGGCCAGGCGCAGCACGTTGCTGGCGCCCTTGCCCCACCACGCCGCCGCGGCGCCGTCGCGCCGGCCGGCCCGCGTCGCGAGCGTGCGGCGGAAGTCCTCGAACAGCGCCCGTGCCGCGCTCGTCAGCGGCAGAATGTGCGTTGCATCGTGCAGGTCACGCAGCTGGGTCATGGCCCAGCCGGCGTCCGAATTCATCACATCCACGTCCGACAGCGGCCGCAGCGGCGGCCGGTCGGGCCAGGCGAACAGGAACCGTGAGCCCAGCCCGCCGCCATGGCCGGCCAGCGCCGTCTCGATCGCGTCGGGTTCGAGCGCACCCACGATGGAGACGGCGGCGCACGGGATCCGGTTGCGCCGGCCGACCTCGAGCACGGTGGGCGCCGGCGCCGGGCCGTCCAGCGTCCAGGAATCGGCCGACCATGCCTGCAGCCAGCGCAACCGATCCGCCGCGCCGCCGGCGGTAAGCGCCACGTCGTGCAGCCAGCCGGCGAGCGATTTCTGCGCCAGCAGGACGCCGCGCCGTCGGCCGCGCAAGGCCGCGGCCACGGCCTCGATGGCTGCGTCATCGACGACGTAGCGGCGCGGTGCGAAGAGCTGCGGCTCATGCGCCTGCGGCGGCATGTCCGGTGACGGCTTGTGGTTGGCCACCGCGCCACGCACCGCTTCGCGCCACCACCAGCGCTCGGCGCGCGCCGTTTCCAGCTCCTTCACGTAGCGGCCGCGCTCGGCGGCGGCCGACTCCCAGTCGTCATCCAGCGCGCGCGTCAGCTCGACGGCCGCCGACATGCCCGACGCCTTGCCTGATGACGGCTCGCCCACCAGTGCCGTCCACAGCACGCAGGGTTCGACCCAGGCCGGCACCGGGCTGATGTAGCGCTTGCCGCCCAGCAGGCTGGCGACCGCCGCCAGCAGCGGCAGCGCGACATAGTCGACCGCCACACCCCTGCCTGCCGCAGTGTCCTGACACCAGTCGCGCCAGAACGGTGGCAACAGCGCAACCGGAAACGCCGGCAGATCGCCGCGGCGGGCGCCCAGCAAGGTCAGGTCGGGTTCATCCCAGGCGGCATCGACGGCGCTGCCGGCGCCGTTTGCTTGATCGAGCATGGATCACCCATAGACACGACGCGGAAGACAGACGGACGGCCGCACGCCTGGGAGCGCGGGCGTCTCGCCCGCATCAAGGCGAACGCTTTGCTTTCGCCTGACATGAGCGGGCCGGAGGCCCGCGCTCCCAGGACTAGTGGCGACGCCCATCGCGATTGCCGCTATCGTCGCCTTCGACGTCATCGTCGGCCTGTTCCTGATGGTGGCGCCGGGTGCGGATGGCGACCGCCTCCTGCAGCACGCTGACGAAGTCCAGTGCCGCTTCCGGATCCATGCCTGACGTCGACCGTCCCCAGGCGCGGTCGAGAAGACACGCCGCCGCCGCCAGGCGCGCCGATGCCGGGGTGCGTTCGTTGCACATCACCTCGACAATAGTGTCGATCGCCAGCCTGGTGTAGGCGCGGGCCAGATCGCGAAACGCCTCGACCGTCTCCGGCGCGCCGGGCCGCTGATTGCCGTCGTCCGCGTTGACGTTCATGCCATCCTCCTGATGCGCGCCGGTGGCGCCATGAGCCGAACCAAGTCTCGCAACGGCCGGGCGCGCGCCCGCAGGTCCGCGCCGGTCTCATGATGCCTTGGATGTGAGGATGCCGATCTATGTCATGCGTTCTTGAAAAAGTCAAGTACTTTCAAAGTATTGGTACAAATGCGGGCCGGCGTGTCGCAGTCAAGCGGTACAAACGACGGCGGTGCCGCCGTCACACACCCTCGACGGCGATGAGGTCGGTATCGGCGATCGCCTGTCGCAATGCCTTGAGTTCAGCGTATGCGGGATCGTTCATGAAATCGTCGATGGCCTGCAGGGAGGGAAAGCGGAAGAGCACCACGCGCTTGGGCTGCCAGTCCCCTTCGTAGATGCGCACGGTGCCGCCGCGCACGAGATATTCGCCGCCGTGCTTGCGGGTCAGAGCCGGAACCTCTTGCCGGTAGCGTTCGAACTGGACGGCATCTTTGATGTCGAGATCGACAATGATGTAGGCTGCCATGGTTGCCCCCGAGCAGATGGCTTGACGCGGTCACGGGAAGACCGCTTCGGCCATGAACACAGGGCCTGACGGGCTATTCCATCGGTGAGCGACCGCCCGCGCAGCGTCATCGGACGCTGCGAACAGACGATCGGCGCGCACGATCCGTCTCGGCGACAGACGCATGGGCAATCTGGACCACCGCCTGTTTCAGGTCAGAGACGGTGGTAGGCTCGGGTCCGTCAACGGGAGGCGGCGGTTGAAGGCGACATCGTGGACCATGCTTCGAATGATTCTGGCGGGCGCGCTCACCGGCACCGGGCTGGGCGTCGTGGAAAATTATGCGATCCTCGCCAACGGCACGACACAGGAGGTGACGCGGGCACTGGGCGGCGCCGTGGCCTATGCGATCTTCGGTGCGTTCGCCGGTGCCGCCCTGTGGCACGTCACGCAGTCGAGCCGGCGACCGTGAGGGTTCCCGCACACCGCCAGGTTGTCATCCCGAGCGCAGCGAGGGATCTCCTGCGATTGGAGTCTCCGTTCGCGGGAGATCCCTCGCTGCGCTCGGGATGACAGTCTGATCGGGACGACAGTGGTGTGCGCGGTACCCGATGCGGCCCGATCAGCGCATGAAGCGGCGTGCCATGCGCACCAGGCGCGGAACCAGGCGGGGGCGCAGCAGGCGGACGTCGTAGGCGCCCAGGCGCCGCTCGTTCTCGGCCAGGCAGACATCCATCAGGCCGGCGATGGAAATATCGACGCCCAGATCGCGCGTGCCGCTGACCGTGAAGTTGTTGTCCTGCGGCGCACCGCCGACGTCCCTGGCCAGCCCGATGCGCTCCCAGACCAGGAAAGCCCAGACGGCGGCGACCTTCAGCGCGAACCATGGCCGGCGCCACAGCGGCATGTTGCGGCGGTGCCAGGCCACCCAGTTGACGAAGAAGAGGATGTGGCGCGCTTCCTCGTGGATTACCGGCTCGAAGGTGTCGACCAGCGCCGGCGGGAAAAAGCCGGAACGCCTGGCGGTCTCGAACAGGCCGAAGGCGAAGAAGCTGTCGATGCACTCGCTGTAGCCGGTGACCAGGAAGGCCCACTCGGGATCCTTCGGCGTGCGGTATGGCGGCTCGGGTTGCAGGGCGATGCCGTAGGCCGCGATCATGTTGTGCAGCACGTGCTTGTGACGGCGCTCCTCGAAACCCATCAGGTCGATGGCTTGCCGCAGCAGCGGGTCGGCCACCCGCTCGGCATAGGCCGCCACGTTCCGGCCCGCCCTGCCCTCGGTCTGCACCGCGATGTCCCAGATCGGCAGCGACGTCAGCCGTGCTTTCGCGGCGGGTTCCAGCGCCGGCCAGTCGATCACCGCCGGCTTGTAGGGATCGAAGGTGCTGAACAGCATGATGCAGAACAGCAGCTTGTGCTGGTCGCTGCCCAGGCGGATGTGTCCGTGGGCATTGGCATCACGCGCGATGAGCGGCCTCGCGGGGAAAACCCGGGACGGATCATCCGCCATCGCCCGCAGCGCGGTGTGTGCCGGGTGCATCTGCTGCTGAAGCTCCATGGGCCTACCGGGCTATCGCGTCGATCGCTGTCGTCATCCTGATCACCGCCATCACGTCGTCGATACCTCGTGGCGCGGCGGGAATCATCGCGCCTGCAGGCAAGTCACTGGAGTCGCGGAAACCTGGTCGCTGCCCGCAGCTGCCGCGCGCCATCGCGCCCGCCGGATGGCAGAAGAATGAACACCTGGAACAGGGTTTCTATGCGGGTCGGCCGCGCGATATTGCGCGCCGTCCGGCCGGGGCGGCGGTGTGTCGTCAGCCCATGTCGTCGACGTCATTGCGCAGCGCCTGGCCGCCGCGCCAGCGCGCGAAATTGTCGAGGAAGATGTCGAAGATCGCCTCGTTCTGGCCCAGCGAGTGGCTGGCGGTGTGCGGCGAGACGATGACGTTGGGCATGTCCCACAGCGGCGAGGCTGCATCCAGCGGCTCGCGCTCGAAGACGTCGAGATAGGCGCCGGCCAACCGGCCACCGGCGAGTGCCTCGATCACGTCGCGCTCCACCGCCACTTCGCCGCGCGACACGTTGATGAAGTGGGCACCGGCCGGCAGCGCGGCGAAGGCGGCGGCGTTGGCGATGCCGCGGGTGACGGACGACGCTGGACAGCACAGGATCAGCCAGTCCGCCTGCGGCAGCACCGACAGCAGGTCGGCGTAGGCGACGGTTCCATCACACGGCGGCACGCTGTCGGCACTGCGGCGCACACCGATGACGCGCA
>DATEIF010000835.1:0-17475 GCA_035279205.1 Vineibacter sp. | reverse complement strand
GGATGCGATCGTCCAGCTGGACAAGCTGGGCGGCACCGCTTGGCAGGCGCGCAAGGCGCGGGTCAAGCAGCGCATCCGCGATATCGCCGACCAGCTCATGAAGACCGCGGCGCTGCGCCAGATCAAGACCGGCGACGTCCTGCAGCCGCCGGAAGGCCTGTTCGACGAGTTCTGCGCCCGCTTCCCTTACGACGAGACCGACGATCAGCTGGGTGCCATCACCGATGTGCTGGAGGACCTTGCGTCGGGCAAGCCGATGGACCGCCTGGTGTGCGGCGATGTCGGCTTCGGCAAGACCGAGGTGGCGCTGCGCGCTGCCTTCGTGGCGGCGATGACCGGCAAGCAGGTCGCGGTCGTGGTGCCGACAACGCTTCTGGCACGCCAGCATCACCGCACGTTCGTGGAGCGCTTCGCCGGCCTGCCGGTGCGCATCGGCCGCCTGTCGCGCCTGGTGCCGGCCAAGGAAGCCGCCGAGACCAAGAAGGCACTGAAGGCGGGCACCATCGACATCGTGGTCGGCACGCACGCGCTCTTGGGCAAGAGCATCGAGTTCACCGATCTGGGCCTGCTGATCGTCGATGAGGAGCAGCATTTCGGCGTGGCGCACAAGGAGCGGCTCAAGGAGCTGCGCGCCGACGTGCACGTGCTGACGCTGACGGCGACACCGATCCCGCGCACCCTGCAGCTGGCGCTGACCGGCGTGCGCGACATGAGCCTGATCGCCACGCCGCCGGTCGACCGCCTGGCGGTGCGCACTTTCGTGACCGAGGTCGATCCGGTGACGATCCGCGAGGCGCTGCTGCGTGAACAGTATCGCGGCGGCCAGAGCTTCTATGTCTGCCCGCGCATCGAGGATCTCGATGGCGTGGCGGCCAACCTGCGCGAGTTGGTACCGGAGATCAAATTTGCCATGGCGCACGGCCGCCTGGCGCCGGCGACCCTGGAAGACACGATGCAGGCCTTCGTCGACGGCAAGTACGACATGCTGCTGTCGACCAACATCGTTGAAAGCGGGCTCGACATCCGCAACGCCAACACGCTGATCATTCACCGCGCCGACATGTTCGGCCTGGCGCAGCTCTACCAGCTGCGCGGCCGGGTGGGGCGCGCCAAGGTGCGCGCCTATTGCTACCTCACGGTGCCGCCCAACCGGGCCCTGAATGAAGCCGCGTCCAAGCGGTTGGAGGTCATGCAGACGCTCGACACCCTGGGCGCCGGCTTCCAGCTCGCGAGCCACGACCTCGACATCCGCGGCGCCGGCAACCTGCTGGGCGACGAGCAGTCCGGCCACATCCGCGAGGTCGGCATCGAGCTCTACCAGCAGCTGCTCGAGGAGGCAGTGGAAGCCGCGCGCGGCCAGGCCCGCGAAGCGGCGCGCCACGCCGCCGACTGGTCGCCACAGATCAATCTCGGCCTGCCGGTGCTGATCCCTGAGGATTACGTCGCCGACCTCGGCGTGCGGTTGGCGCTCTATCGCCGCATCGGCAACATCCGCGACGGTGCCGAGATCGATTCGCTGGCGGCTGAGCTGGTCGATCGCTTCGGCCCGATTCCGTCGGAGGTCGAGAACCTGCTGCGCACCGTCGAGCTCAAGCTGCTGTGCCGCTCGGCCGGGGTCGAGAAGATCGACGCCGGCCCCAAGGGCATCGTCTTCGCGCTGCGCGACAACAAGTTTGCGCGGCCGGACCGACTGATCGACTACATCCAACGCCGCGCGCCGGTCGTGAAGGTGCGTCCCGACCAGAAGCTGGTGCTGCTGCGCGCCTGGGAAGACGACCGCAAGCGTCTTGCCGGCGTGAAGACCATCGTCGGCGAACTCGCCAAGCTCGCGGCATAGTCCCTGGGAGCGCGGGCGTCTCGCCCCGCTCATATCTCGGCGCTCCGCGCCGATGCGGGCGAGACGCCCGCGCTCCCAGGCTAAGGGCGACGGCGGCCGGTCAGGCCCGGGCCGAGGATGCCGAGCCGCTTCATGATGAAATAAACGACGGCGGCCGACAGCAGGCACAGGCCCAGCGCCCACCACGATCCCGTCTCGAGATCGCTCAGGGGTAGGTTCTTGGTGTTCATGCCGAAGATGCCGGTGATCAACGTCGGCGGCAGGAACAGCGCCGTGATGATGGAGAGCGCATACAGATGCCGGTTGGTGGTCGCGGTCATGCCGGCGGCGACTTCATCCTGCAGCAGGCGAGCCCGCGCCTGCGTCGCTGCCATTTCGTGATCGACATCATCAAGCCGTTGCGCCAGCCGTCCCGAGCAATCGTGCAGCGCGGCGCCCAGCCGATCGGGGCCGTGTCGTTCCAGCCGATGAATCAATGACCGTAGCCCGGCCACCTGGCGATGGGCGCGCACGACGGCACGACGCACTTTGCCCAACAGGCGTCCGTCGTCGGCGAAATTGCCGACCAGCACGGCATCCTCGACGCGATCCAGCGCCGCCGTCAGCTGATCTTCCATCGAATCGAAGCCGTCGGCGATCTGCGCGATGATCGCCTCGATCAAGGCGCTGGGGCCGGGGAGCCGGCGCCCGGCGCCGATGTCGCCATGAACGGCATCGACCGATCGCAGCGGATGGCGCCGGCCGCTCAGCATCAGCCCGTCGGTCAGCACGAACCGCAACAGGCCGGTGTGCTCCGCGGCCCGGTCCGCTTCCAGGGTGATATCGGCAAGCGCGCCGTAGATGCAGTTGCGGCCGACCTCGATGCGCTGATCGTGGTCGGCCGCGAAGAAGACGTTCAATGCTTCAACCGCGACGGCAGGGCCCGCATGAAGCCAGTTGTGCACGCGGTTGTCGATCAGGTCGATGTGCACCCACAGCCAGCCGTGACGGCTTTCATGGATATCGACAGTATCGTCATCTGCCACACGCTCCGGCGCACCGTCGTCGCCGAAGCGATACGCCCACAGAAGGCCGGGTGTCCCGTTCTGCAGCGCATGAAGCCGAAGCGCGCTGTCCATGGGCCACCCGGCACCCGGCGGCTCAGAACAGGTGCCGGAAGATGAAGTACAGCCCGCCGGACAGGATGATGGCGGCCGGCAGCGTCAGCACCCAGGCCATCAGCAGGTTGCGCACCGTCGACCACTGCAGCCCTGACTTGTTGGCCGCCATGGTGCCGGCCACGCCGGACGAGAGGACGTGGGTGGTCGACACCGGCAGGCCGAAGATGTCGGCGGCGCCGATGGTCGACATCGCCACCACCTCGGCCGAGGCACCCTGGGCGTAGGTCATGTGACTCTTGCCGATCTTCTCGCCGACCGTAACGACGATGCGCCGCCAGCCGACCATCGTACCCAGCCCCAGCGCGATGGCGACCGCGACCTTGACCCAGGTCGGGATGAACTTGGTCGCTTCGTCCAAGGCCTTGCGATAGGCGGCGAGGTTCTTCGTCGTGTCGGCGTCGAACACCGGCTGGCCGGTCTTCTGCATCAGCCGGATCGCCTCGGATGTCAGGTACATGTCGTTGCGGACGTTCTGCACCGCCTCCGCCGGCACGCTGCGCAGGCTGCCGTAGCGGCCGACATTCTCGGAAACATCGCCCATCAGGCGGATCAGCGACGGCACCGTCTCGGGCGCTACCTGGCGCGAGCGCACGAAGGATGCAACGCCTTCGCGGAAGTCGCTGGGCGCTTCGCCTTTGGCGTAGGGCGCCAGCGACTGCTGGGTCACCTGCGCGACAGCACGGAACTGCGTGACATGCGAATCGGGCACCGCGCGGTTGAGCGCATAGGCCGTCGGCACGGTGCCGATCAGGATCAGCATGATCAGGCCCATGCCCTTCTGACCGTCGTTGGATCCATGCGCGAAGCTCACGCCCGTGCACGTCAGCACCAGGATGCTGCGGATCCACCACGGCGGCGGCTGGTTGCCCTTCGGTTCCTGGTACAGCTCGGGCCGGCGCGCGACAGCCTTGAGCACCAGCAGCAGCACGGCGGCGCAGAGGAAGCCCACGAGCGGCGACAGCAGCAGCGCCCAGCCGATGCTGGAGGCCTGCGCCCAGTCGACGCCGCTGGTCGCATTGCCCGCCGGCGCCATGAGCTGGTTGGCAAGGCCGACACCGATCACCGAGCCGATCAGGGTGTGCGAACTCGACGCCGGCAGGCCCAGGTACCAGGTACCGACGTTCCAGATGATCGCCGCGATCAGCAACGCGAACACCATGGAGAAGCCGGCATCGGAGCCGACCTGCAGGATCAGCTCGACAGGCAGCAGGGAGATGATGCCAAAGGCGACGGCGCCGCTGGAGAACAGCACGCCGAGGAAATTCCACGTCCCCGACCACACCACCGCCACGTGCGGCGGCAGCGAGTGCGTGTAGATGACCGTCGCGACCGCGTTCGCGGTGTCGTGAAACCCGTTGACGAACTCAAAGCCCAGCGCCACCAGCAGGGCAACGCCCAGCAAGATGAACGGCAACAATGTCGTGGCACGGCCCGGTGCGTCGGCCACATCACCGTACAGGCTGTACGCCGTATACAGGAGACCGACGGCAAGAAGGCCGACAAAGAGAATGGCGGTTAATCGGTTGACCGGTTTGTTGAGGTTGGGCCGCTCGGCAGGCGCCTGGCCTGCCAACGTCGGCGATGCGGCTACGTCGGTCATCGAACTCCTCCGTCTGGCGCACGTCGGCGGATGGCGCCGCGATAGCGATGACCCATGAGTAGCGCTGGTGTATGAACATCCGATGAAAGGACTGCGCTGCGCAGCCGTGAAAATTCGCCGGCCCGTGCACGCGCAGCGCGAGTCTTACCGCAAGCTGACGAACTAAAGAAATGCGCGCATCGACTCAACGCGCCATCTGCTTGTTGTAGTCGAAGAGAACCCGGCCATACGGCAATGTCAGATCAGCAATGAAGTGATGCGCGCTGACGATGCGGCGCACCGGCAGGTCGGCCACCGGCGCATTCACGTGCGGCACCAGATGCAATCGCCCCGGGCCGAGCCAAGATCCCTTCACCGTGATGTCGGTCAGATTGTACGCGACCAGCTGGCAGATCTCCGGGCCGCCGTCGACGCCGGGAATGAGCTTGAGATTGACCTGGGTCTTGGACAGCGTCCGCGTCGTGCGCTCGCCGTTGCCGGCCATGGTCTCGTGCTTGTAGCCCATGGTGCCCATGGCCACGAGCTGATTGGAATAGGCCAGCGTGCCGATCAGCGTGTCCTTCACGATCTCGAGCTTGGGATGCGCGTACTTCTTGGGAAAGCCCCAGATCTCGCGGCCGGCGGCGATCGGCGGATCGTCGTCAAGATACATCTGGGCCACGAAGTTCATCTCCTCGCCGCGGAAGCGGCAGGGAATCACCAGGCCCGACTCGGTGTAGCTGCCGAACCCCGAGCTATCGGGCATCTTGATCCATTCGTAGTGAACGAGCGCGGAATCGATCGGCTCGAGCGGCTCGGGCAGCTGATCGCGGATGATACCGGGATCGGTCTCGTAGGTGATGACCATGTATTCGCGATCGATGAAACGATAAGGCCCGGCTGGATAGCTCGGTCCAGCCGCCGGCATCGACGGCAGCTTCAGCACGTCCTCTTTGCGCATCGTCCTCTCCCCCACCGCGCCGTTGTCAGTGCGCCGTCCAGCCGCCATCGACCGGCAACGCGGCGCCGGTGATCGATCGCGCGGCATCGGAGGCCAGGAAGACGGCCAGCGCCGCCAGTTCCGGCGTCTCGACGAAACGCCGCGTCGGTTGTGCCGCCAGCAGGACATCGCGCACGATCACGTCCTCGGAAACGCCGCGGGCCTTGGCCTGCTCCGGGATCTGGCGCTCCACCAGCGGAGTCATGACGTAGCCGGGGCAGATGGCATTGGCCGTGATGCCATGCTCGGCGACCTCGAGCGCCACCGTTCGCGTCAGCCCCAGAATGCCGTGCTTGGCGGCGACATAAGCCGACTTGAACGGCGAGGCGACCAGTGCGTGCGCCGAAGCCACGTTGATGATGCGCCCCCATCCCTTGGCCTTCATGCCCGGCACGGCCAGACGAATGGCGTAGAAGGCACCTGACAGATTGATGCTCAGGATCGAGTCCCACTTTTCGATGGGAAACTCCTCGACGGGCGCCACATGCTGGATGCCGGCGTTGTTGACCAGGATGTCGACGCCGCCGAAATCCTTCTGCGCCACCGCGATCATCGCCGCCACGTCGCCGGGCTTGCTGATGTCGGCGCCGTGGTAGGAGACGCCGACATTGTGCTCGCGGGCGATCTTCGCCCGCAGCGTCTCGATGGCCGCCGCATCACCAAAGCCGTTCAGCACGATGTTGGCACCGTCGGCCGCCAGCGCCTCGGCGATTCCAAGGCCGATGCCGCTGGTCGATCCGGTAACGATTGCGGTCTTGCCAGAAAGCATGTCGATCTCCTGTGAAACGGATCACAAGGCCTGTCGCCTGCAGGCTTGTCGTCTGCAGGCTTGTCGTCCGCGGCCTTGCACGAGGCGGGCCATCCGCAGTTGCACAGCCAGTACGTGATGTTGGTGACGCACCCGTTACGGATTGCCGACAGGCGCCGCCGGCGCGCACGGCTTACGTGACGCTGACGGCGATGATGGCAGGACCAAAGGCACCGTCGACAAACGGCACGAGTCATGCTTTTGACACGCTGCTCGTTTATCGCACCCCAGCCGAATGAAGCACCGTTCCCGAAGCACCGTTCCCAACGCGGTTGTGCAACCCGGAGGTCGATTGCCCATGGACGCCGTCGTTTCCATCCCCCCTGCTCCGGACCTGCCTGCACACGATCGCCAGCCGTGGCGGCCCGACCGCTGCCAGCGCATCGCCCTGGTGCTGCAGGGTGGCGGCGCCCTGGGCGCCTATCAGGGCGGCGTGTATCAGGCCCTGCACGAAGCCGGCATCGAACCGGACTGGGTGACCGGCGTGTCGATCGGCGCGATCAACTCGGCAATCATCGCGGGCAACCCGCCTGAACGGCGCCTGGAGCGCTTGCGCGCTTTCTGGGACCGCATCACCGATCGCAAGGTGTGGCTGTTCACGCCCGATGGCGACGTCTTCCGCCGCGCCCGCAATGCCACCAGTTCGTGGCTGACGATGGCCCTGGGCCAACCCGGTTTCTTCAGCCCGCTCTCGCCCGGCCCGTGGTTCAGCCCGGCCGGCGCCAAGCAGGCGACGAGCTACTATGACAGCGAGCCTCTGCGCCAGACCCTGCTCGAGCTGGTCGACTTCAATCTGATCAACAAGGGCGTGAACCGCTTCTCCGTCGGAGCCGTGAACGTGCTGTCGGGCAACTTCAAGTACTTCGACAACAGCAGCGAGGTGATCGGGCCGGAGCATGTGATGGCCAGCGGTGCCCTGCCGCCGGCGCTGCCGATGGTCAAGATCGGCACCGATCATTTCTGGGACGGCGGCATTGTGTCGAACACGCCGCTGCAGCACCTGCTCGAGCACGACGACTGCATCAACACCCTGGTGTTCCAGGTCGACCTGTTCAGCGCCCGCGGCGTGCTGCCCCGCGACATCCAGGACGTGATGGGGCGCCATAAGGACATCATGTATTCGTCGCGCACGCGCTACACGACGGATGTCTACCGCCAGCTGCAGACCTGGAAGATGCGCCTTCACCGCGCGCTCACCAAGGTGCCGGACTCAGAGCTGTCCGACGAGGAGCGCACGCTGAAGCGCCAGCTCGCCGACCTGCCCGAGATCACGATCCTGCATCTGATCTATCAGCAAAAGGCCTACGAGGGACACGCCAAGGACTACGAGTTCTCGGCCACGTCCATGCACGAGCACTGGCAGAGCGGCTACGAGGACACCAAGCGCACGCTCAAGCGCAAGGACTGGCTGGCCATGCCGCCCGACGGCGCCGGCATCGTCGTCCACGACGTCCATCGCGAGGATGATGCGTAGGCGGCCACGCCCTCTCCGTCGTCCTGAGCGAAGCGAAGGATCCTGCGGTGTTGATATCGACACTGTCGGCGCCGATATTTCATCATCGCCGACATTCTTTGAGTGAGCCACCGCAAGGTCCTTCGCTTCGCTCAGGACGACGGCAGGGGCTGCTTCCGGCCAGCGATGGACTGCACTAACCGTTGCGATATTTCTTCTTGCCGGACATCACCCACTTCAGGCGTTCCCAGCGGAACTTCAGCGAGTGCTCCGGGCAGCTGAGGCTGGCCCATATCACCTTCAGCAGGGAGGCACGGCCCAGCCAGTAGAGGTTGGTGACGCGCCATTCGTTGCGGTCGAGATCGACCTGGAAATCGCCGCCGCTGCGCTTGACCACCTGGCGCAGAGAGAACATGCGCCATTCGATGCGCCGCACGTCGCTTTCGCGAATCTGCCGCGAGCGGTAGGAGCGATCGTCGCGTCCGGCGGCATAGAGGTTCGATCCGTGCAGACGCCGCAATGTCAGCGTCTTCGGCGACGAGGCGATCTCGCCGGATATCGCGCAGAAGTCGGCGATCAGGGTGTCGGCGCCCTCGCGGACAGCATAGGTGGGAATGGGCAGCGCGTGGCGGACCAGCTCCGGGCGAAGCACGAGAACCGACGTGATCGGGCTCCACCATGTGCCGCCGGAGCGCAGGTACTTGGACCGATAGTTGCCGTTGGTCAGCGTATGCGGCTGCGGCTCGCCGAGCTCACGACCTTGCTTGTCGATGTTCTGAAAGCGATGATAGAGCAAGGTCGCCCTGGGATGCTGCGCCGCCAGGGCAACCATGTGCTCGACCTTGGTCGGCAGCCACGTGTCGTCGGCGTCGAGCAGCATGACCAGATCGCCGCGCGCCTGCGGAATGCCGACATTGAAGGTGTGGCCCTGGCCGCCGTTTTCGGTCCGGATGACACGTATTCTGTCGCCATATTGCGCCAGGACTTCAGGCGTATGGTCCGTCGAGCCGTCGTCGACCACGACAATCTCGATATCGCGATACGTCTGGTTCAGCACGCTGTTGATCGCAAACGGCAGGTACCTGCCGTAGTTGTAGGTATTGATGAGCGCTGTCACCAGCGGGCGATCAACGGACATGACAGTCATCAGCTGGCGACAGTCAGTGCCTTCGAGACGAAAGGCGTGACCACCGGACGGGCGGATTCGGCCGGGCGCGCGAGCCTCTCGATCCGTTCGATGATGTCGGGCAGCGCGTCGGGTATGTTGGCATTGGCGAGCTGCCTGGCATGGTGATGCGCGGCGACGCCCAGCGATGAATCGCGCAGCAGGTCGCGCAACGTCCCCGCCATCTCCTCGATCGAAATCGTCGGCGGCTTCATCCACGAAAACGCCATCCAGCCGACCATGTAGTTCAGGATCTCCTGTTCGCGCGTCCACGGGATGATGAGCTGGGGACGTCCCAGGCAGAGGCAGCGCTGGGCCACGTCCTGCACGCCATGGTGCACCAGAGCGCTGGCCTTGACGGCCTGCTCCAACAGCGCCGCGTGCTCGTTCCAGACGGTGATATGCGGGTGCTGCTCGAGGAAGCGCCGCATGCTGGTCGTCGCGCCGCTGACATGAATGTCGAGGGGAATCTGATCAAACCCGGCCACCGCCAGAATGATCATCTCGATGCCCGGACAATGGACATCGAGACTCACCGCCAGGCGCTGCTCCGCTGGTGGCACGATCGGCGAGGGCTGTTCGCCCAGCAGACCGGCCGTCACGCTGCGACGCAATTGCAGATACGGGTCGAAAGTCGGCAAGCCGTAGAGGATCGAAGTGCATCCGGCGATGACATCGGAGAGCGCCGCGAGCGAGGGGTGTCCGAAGCGCGCCAACGTCGCATTGGCGTTGGCCAGCATCATGGCCTCGTCGGCAAGCGGCGCGGAGTCCACCGACAGGCGCGGGAACGATGTGCCCAGCACCGGCGGCAGCGCCATGCCGTTTCCCAACGCGACAGTCGGCGCATAAAACTGCCCGACAAGCCACAGCACCGGCGTGGAAAACCCGACGATGACATCCGGCTTCAGCATGTCGAGCTGCCGATGCCACACGGATGTCAGCGTCATCAGGGTCTGCTTGTCATCGTACCCGGCTGCCGCCATCTGGTCGGCGAAGCCGTCGACCGGCGCCCGCTTCATGACCAGATGCGGCGGCGCATGCAGCACGGGGGCCTGATGCAGCTCGTTGGGAGTCCAGCTTCCGGCGTAGTCGACGAAGGTGACGGGATCGCCGACGGCGTAGACGACCGTATGGCCGTTCTCCATCAGCGCCTTGCCCACCGTCAGGGCATCGCGAATGAGCTCGGACGGCACATCCTGGTCGTAGCAAATCAGTACACGCATCGGTTCTTCCGCCATCGTCGGTCAGCGCCTTGGGCTGACGGTTAAAGCCAGGCATAGTCGCGTTCGCGCGCCGGCCGCATCTTGCGGTCGCCGGTCGCGAAGCGGGTTTCATCGGTCCATTCGAAGCCGTCTTCGGCCAGAAGCTGCACGAGCTCGGCATGCGTGCTGCGGAAGCTCTGGCCGCGCGTCGCATCGAGATCGTTGGTGAACAGCATGAGTTCGTGGACGACGTCGCGATTGAATGGCGTATCCAGGCCGTCCAGATAGCGCGCCAGCGACAGCACCGATGGCTTGCTGAAGGCACGACAGTCGGAGTCGTGGTAGTCCAGCAACCGGGCAGCCGCGACTTTCCTGACCCGCGGCGGCAGGTGATGGATCGCCAGCCGGTCGGGCATGTGCAGGATGTTCATCGTCACTTCGAAGTCCATCGCATCGCAGTAGCGATAGAGGTCGACCAGGCCGAGGATGTTGTAGACCTGCACGACGGGCGGCACCTTGCACACCAGGCCATGCTCATATTTCAGCTTGCGCACGTTGGCGTCCACCACGCTCCAGCGAGCGGGATATCGGATGTACTCGTAGGCGCTGCCCACGGCATCGAGGCTGAGCAGCAGCTCGACGCGGCGGAACTTCTTGATGCGCTCGATATAGCGCGCATCGACGCTGGTGCAGTTGGTCGACAGCTCGAGGTGTATGTGACCCGCAGCGCCGGTGTCGACCAGATACTCCAGGATCTCGGCGACCCGCTCGTTGATCAGCGGCTCACCGCCGGTGATGTACAGCCGCTCCAGCGTATCGGCCGACCTCAGGACATCATCGAAGACCTTGCGGTCGTCCATGTACCAGGGACCTTCGACACCCGGGCGCGGCGACAGCAACTGCGGGCGGTTCGTGTCGTTGGCCGGCACCAGCGGCACATGCCGGCGCAGGACGATGGCATTGAGGGGAAGGCCGCGTTCGCGATCGCCGGCGTTTTCGATGATCTTGTTGCTGAGGATCTCGACGATCAGCTCACGGCCGCCGTCAATGCCGTTGAGGTCAATGATCACGGGGGCGTCGGCGCTGTGCAGGATCCCCTTGGCGACCGGCCGGCCGTTGACGATCACCTGATAGCGCTGCCCCCTGATGCCGGCGGGATGGAACGCGATTTCCAGGCCATCCAGACGCGTGCCGGCCTGCAGCGGGACGTTGAAGATCGCATGGCCGTCGGTCCAGCAGCGCAGCTTGTTGTCGTAGTATTCGTGCGGATAGAGACCCGAGACACGGACCCCGATCCGAGGCTCGGGACCAAGCCGTGCCGTCTGCCCGCGCCAGATCGCATGCAGCGGCTCGACGCCGCCGCTCCAGCGGCTATGGACGGGGTCGCGCTCGATCTGCGAGCTGGCGGCGCCATAGCACATGCGGCACTTGAGATTGCAGAGGTTGCTGATCTCCAGCTTGATGAAGCGTGGCCGCTGCTCGACGCGATAGCCCGCGGCGGCACCGTATCGGCTCACCGACGCCGGCGAGTGCTTGTGACCCGCGATCGGCTCCAGGCCCGTGTGCGTGCGGTAGCTCTGGCCGCTGGCGGCCTCGCTTTCGTAGCAGACCTCGCATGCGGAGATGCGCTCGCCCTTCAGCATGCCACGGCGGACGTTGCGCATGTAGGCCGAGTTCCAGATCTCGTCCATCGTATGGAGGTTGAGCGACATCGGCGCGCCATGCTCGCTCACCAGATCATGGGCAACGCAACAAACCCGCGCGGTGCCTTCTGGACCTACGCAGAGATGTTGAAAAGGGAGCGCGCAAAAGGTCTTGGACATTCGTCGTGCCGCACGTTCTGAAGGCCGGTTTCTGGTTTTTTGGCCGCAGTTCGCCATTGCGCACCGGTATGGTGCGCCGCGGCCTGTTCGCTCGTTAGAAACTCAGGAGCCTGTGGCGTTCGCTGTGGCGTTGGCCGAATTGATGTCCTGCAGGTCGGCCCGCCGCGTGGCGTTCTGCGCCACCTGGACGCCTTGCCCGCGAGAAACCGTGTTGCCGAAGAACGTGCTCAGTCCGCGCGCCACGAACATGTCGACATCGTGCCGCCGCGGGCCATCGGCGAAGACCGAGAGACCGGAGAGCACGCCGAAGGTGGCCGACACCGGCGCATTGGTTGCCGACAACGACGGCTGCCGGCTGTCGACTTTGGCGGCGACCGGCCCCGCAGCGGCAGTGGCCGCCAGCGCCAGGGCGATGGGCGCCAGCCACCGGCGGACCCCGTTGCGCAGGCGGCGCATGATCGACGCCGACCTGGCATCCACCGGAACCAGATCACCCTTCGGCAGACTGGCGACCACCTGCACCGCCACGCTGGACGAAGATGCGGCCGCCGCTTCCGCGGCGGATGACCAAGCTTCGTCCACAACCGTCCTGACCCAGTCACACGTCGACGGCGCCAAGCCGTTCTTGCCGCCTTTGATCAACACGACCAGCGTGCGCCGGCCGGGATCGAAGAAGATGCCGCGCGCCTGCACGCCCATCGCATCGCGGCAAGCCTTTGCTGCCGACAGCAGCGCGCGGGCGCGCGATACGATCATGGTGGGATCGTGAATGACTTCACCGAGTTGAAAGCGATCCAGCCAGTGCTCCAGCGAGCGCGGAGAGGCAAGGCTGGTCAAATTGTGCGTCCTGATGATCACTTCGACCGGCTGGCCAGCGTGATCGAGAACCGCCTGGGCACGCGTGCGGACCTCTGCCAGGTCGACGCCGCGTCGCACATGCAGGCGCAGTTGCGCCCTGATGTGATCCATGTCGGCCAGAAATACCGGCGCGGCCACGGATATGAGAGTTCCCCGGATGTTTGCCTGCATGATGGCACCTAATATTTGGGTGCAGGTTAATTATGCTTACTTCTGCAATTTGTCGGTCTGATACATACCATGGCATTGCATTTTCTTAAATGTTCTAGTCCGTTGATTTTGTTCCAGTAGCCCCGGCTTATTCATCCATAATCGGAATGAAGTGACCTCAGACTCTAATTGGATAGAAGTACCAAGTCCGCTGTTCTGAAATGAAAAAGCCGACAACTGCGCATCGATGCAGACATACGTCCCGGCTGGAAAATTAGTACACCGGGGCAATCACTCACGCTGCTGTGACCGGGGTGCGATAGAGGCCGCGAGCTACCGCACGATGTGCAATCAGCGCCACCAGCGCATCGAGCGTGGGCGTCGGCACGTTGGCGGCCCGCGCAAAAGCCAGCGGCGCTCTCAGCAGAGCCTCGACTTCCATCGGCCGGCCCTGTTCGTAGTCTTGCAGGATCGACGGCTTGTGCGGTGGAAAGAGGCTGCCGGGCGCAAAATCCGCCTCGATGTCATAGTCAAAGGTGATGCCGTGCCCGGCGGCGATACGGAGCCCCTCGCGCGTGCCTTCCTTGGCGATCGCGCGCAGCGCCGCGCTGGTGCCCAGTGAATCGCGCATCGTCTCGCCGACCAGGCAGCACAAGGTCGAGCGCGACATGTTGCGCAGCAGCTTCTGCCAGACGTTGGTGCGGATATCACCGCTGTCGGGTGATGCCACGCCGGCCTCGACGAGAGCCGTGCGCAGTGCCCTCACGCGCGGCGAGAGCTGGTCATCGATCTCGCCGACAACGAGGATGTTGCGTTGCGGCGTGTGGTTCATGATGACGCCGGGTGCCACGACCTCGTTGGAGGAATAGACAACGCCGCCGACCGTGTGCGCCTCGCCGACAGCGCAATGCAACCGGCCCTCGGGATCGAGCGCCGAAAGGTCTGGCGGCACCGGCCGGTTACGCGTCAGCCGCAGCCCGTACCACCAGGGAATGCCGTTCTGTACGAACACGGCCGGCGTATCGGCGCCCAGCAGGGAACCGATGGCGTCCGCGGCCGGCGACAGCGCATTGGCTTTGGCGGTGACCAGCACCGCATCCTGAGGACCGAGCTCGGCGGGATCGTCACTGGCCCGCACGGCGCCATGGATCACGCGATCGCCGGTGTGCAGCGTAATCCCCTTGTCCCGCATCGCCGCCAGGTTGGCGCCGCGCGCCACCACCGAAACCTGATGGCCGGCCGCCGACAGGCGCGCTGCCATGTGTCCGCCGACTGCGCCGGCACCGAATATGCAGAGTCGCATGGCCGTTTCTCCGTGCCGCGAGCGGCGATCATCCGTCGGCGACGTGTAGTTCCTGGCGCCAGATCGTCGACAGCGCCACGATGAGGAAGACGACACACAGCATGCCGGCGCACGCCGTCCACATCGCGGTCGACAGGCTCCAGGAGCGCGCGATGGCGCCGATGATCGGCGCACCGATCGGGGCACCGCCCATGAAACCGAGCTGGAACAGCGCCAGGACCCGGCTGCGATGACTGGCCGGCGTCGCCACCTGCACGATGGTGCGGCCCTGGGTCATGGTCACGCCCGCGCCCATCCCCCAGCAGAAGATCAACACCAGCAGCACCGGAAACGACGGCAAGGTGGCGATGGCGAACAGCACCACGATGCCGGCGCACAGGGCGCAGACGATGGCACGGCCGCGACGGCGCATGCTGGCGCCCAGCCGCATCATGGCAAAGCTGGCGGCGATGGTGCCGCACCAGAAGACCAGGTTCACCAGCGCCAGGCGGGCCGAGCCGCCGCCATAGACGTCGCGTACGGCAATCGGCAGCACCACCATGAAGGTGGCGACATAGAAGAGGCCGACGGCGATCAGCAGCAGGATCACCGGCCAGATCTGTTGCGAGTCGCGCACGACGCGCACGCCGTCCCACAACATCGCCAGCCCGACCGGCGCGCCCTCCGCGCGCGCGACCGGCGGCTGCGGCGGCAGGCGCGACACGGCGATGCCGCCAGCCAGCATGATCGCAGCCTGCAGCAGCAACAGAGGGCTGGCGCCAACGGCATCGGCGCCGATGGCCAGCGCGATGCCGACCAGCTGGAACAGGAACTGCGCGCCGGTCGCCATCGCCACGGCGCGTGGCAGCGGCAGCGACGTCACGCGCGGCAGCAATCCGTCGCGGGCGGGAATGGCAAAGGCGCTGATGGTGCCGGTGGCGAGGCCATAAATGATCATGGCGCCGAGGCTGAGGTTGCCGGTGATTACCAGGAACGCAAGGCCAAGCGCCGGCAGGGCCGCAAGCCCGTGGCAGATCAGAAGCTGGCGGCGCGTATCGCTGTGGTCGGCAACAGCGCCGCCCCACAGCATGAACAGGATCGATGGTCCCATCAGGCACATCTGCACGATGCCGAGCTTGTCGGCGGGCTGATGCAGGATCTCGGCGACGATCCACTGCACCATCACCATGCCGATGCCAAAGGACGCAAACCAGGCCCCGAGACCGAAAAGATAGGGCGGCAAGGCGTTGGCCGCCGTCGCCGCAGATGTACGCACCGCCATCAGACTGCCTTTCCCCCACCGCCCTCAGGGCGGCCCCTTCAAGCCACATAAACAGCCTGCTTGCCAAGCCTGTGTAAAATCCATATTTTGCGTACCGGGTCTGCCATCAGGCCTATATTGTGTGGCGTAGTAAGGAATGCCGGTCGTCCGTCCCCTTCGGATCCGGCAGGGGGTCTCAAGATGGCCCAGTTCAACCGGGCAACTCTGGCCAAGGTGCTGGACGTTCTTGGCAGTGAGCACGCCGGCGAGGCGCTGGCGGCGGCCAGGCTGGCAACCGCCATGATGCAGGACGCCGGTTTCACCTGGGATGACGTGCTGCGCAACGACCTGCCGGCAAACCGCGACTCTCATGTGGTTTCCTTGGCCGGCGACGGCCCCGCCATGGCCATGCCGCGGCCGGGGCCGATGGGGATGCGCCGTGAACGCGATCTGTCGCCCTACGAGCAGTTCTTCATGCTTCTGCTCAGCCCCCGCACGCCCAACCACGTGAAGAAAGAACTGCGGGGCTGGGAAATGCGGGTGCTCGACGGCGAGATCACGCCGCAGGAAACCCAGGATCTGCGCCAGCTGTTCAAGCAGTTCGTGGCCTGACATCGGCCCGGCCGCTTCGGGCTCCCTTCGCGCCACCGTCGTCCCAGCCGGCAAAACATTCGCCGCGAGTAATCGCGCTGCATCCGCGGCCGCCTCAATGTTGTCATTGACAACTTCAATCAAAGTAGTCAATGTCAACATTACATCCCCCCCCGCAAGGATGCCGGCAATGCTGTTCTTCGGATTGATCGCGGCTATCACCCTGCTCGCGACTCTGCTCAGCAAGGTCGGCGTCGGCGGTCTCGCCGACTGGCGGGCACGCATGCGCTGGGGTCTGGCCATCGCCCTCATCTTCGCCGGCGTCGACCATCTGGTGATGCCGGGGCGCTACCTGCCCATGATGCCGCAGGCCGTGCCGTTTCCCGCCACGGTCGTGCTGCTGACGGGCTTGTGCGAGATCGCCGGCGCCATCGGCCTGCTGGTGCCGCGCACGCGGCGGCTGGCCGGCATCATGCTGGCGATCTATTTCGTCTGCGTCTTTCCGGCCAACATCCGCAACGCCGTCCACGGCGTCGTGGTGGACGGGTTGCCGACCGTGGCGTGGTACTACTGGGTCCGCCTGCTGTTCCAGCCGCTGGTCATTCTGTGGGCGCTTCACGCGTCTGGCGTGATCGACCTCCTTGGTGGCAGGCGCAGTTCTCGCCCCGCCGCCTCATCGCCCGCGGTGATGTCGCCCTAGAACATGCCATTGCTGTTGGCGGCTTTCTCGGGAATGGGCTGGGCGACATCCCAGTGCTCGACGATCTTGCCGTTCTCGAGCTTGAAGATGTCCATGATGGCCGTGCCGCGCTCGCCGGGCGCACGCACGGCGTGCACGTGCAGGATGACGTAGTCGCCGTCGGCAAACACGCGCTTGATCTCGCTACGCGAGTTCGGGAACTTTTCGCGCAGGAAGGCCAGGAAATTCTTGAATCCCTCCGGCCCGTCACCGGCATTGGGATTGTGCTGGGTATAGCGCGGGCCGAAATGGACCGAGGCGGCCTCGAAGTCCTTCTTGTTGAGGCCCTTTTCATAGAAATCGAGAACGACCTTCTTGTTCTCTTCCATCTGCCGGGGGTCGGCCGCGGCGGCTGACTGGGCGGCGAGCGCCAGGACACCGGCAAGCAGAGCGATAGCGATCCTTTTCATGGCACCTTCTCCGCAACGGGCCGTGATATTGCCCGCCGCGATTGGTCCGGCAAACGCTCCATTCGGCAAATTACTGTATACTGATGCTGAACAATGGAGTTTCGATGCCCGCGGTCAACCTGAACCGTCTTGCCGTTTTCGCCGCCGTGGCGGAAGC